>NZ_FUYC01000008.1 GCF_900167125.1 Paucidesulfovibrio gracilis DSM 16080 | reverse complement strand
CACCTCTATTTACGCTTTGCTCAAGACCCCAAATTGTAGAAGCCGTCGGAGCATCATTCTGTTGGATCTTGTTTTTGCCAACAATACTGAGCTGAGGCTGAGCGAGATCAACGCGCGTTTTAGGGGATGGAATGTTCCGCGTGTCGTTAACGGAATCCTTTTTTTCGAATTTGCCGTGTAGCCCTGTTTTGTCCACGGCGTTGACTGGGTCATCCAGGCAGTAGCCATACCAATCCGGGTCACCCCCTGCCGCGCCAAGGGGGTCTTGCGCGGTGAAGCGGCCGGTATCGGGTTCATAGTCCCGCCAGCCAAAGCGTACCAAGCCGGTATCATGGTCGTGCAGCCCTCCCGCAAAGCCCAAGGGGCAGGGCAGGTACGGGTTGGAGTCGCGAATCACATTTCCAAAACTATCGTACCAAATTTCTTTTATCATTTTTTGATTTGGTTCTTCAACAGCGCGAACGCTGCCAACTTGGTCCGTGTGCAGGTGCAGTGCGATGCCGTTGTCTTGCCGGACTAAGCCCATGGGTCGCCCTTTTCTCTCATAGACTACGGTCCACCAGTGTCCGTCATGCATCCAAGCCGCCAAATGAAATCGGTCATGCCATTGATATTGTTCGATCAATTCATCATCAACAAGTTTTCCGATGTGCAACCCCTTTCCGTCGCCCTGCCGAGTCATATGTATATCGTTCCACGCCAACCCCATTCTGAGCTACTTCACTTAGACGACCGGACTCGTCATAGCCATACCGCCATTCTACCGACCGCCCGTTGATGTCTTCTTTTTTGGTACGAATGCGTCCTCGTTCATCTCGTTCCAATCGCACTGAATAAATGTTTGCCATCGCGCTGTTCTCCTATGGAATTAGTTCGTATTCACAAGTAGTTGGGTGAGCAGAAAATACCACGGGTTTCAATGCTGGGATGCAAAAGGATGGGGATAGGAATGTAAAAAGACAATATTTCCCTGTTGACAAGGGAACGCTGAAATGCGGCAGGCATGACCATGCCTGGACCAAAGAAACAATCAATTACTCCGAGGTTCCTTTCCATCCCCTACGTCCCCGGCCGCGCGAAAGCGCGAGACCGGTAAACGGGATTCCAAAGGGTCGCGGACCCTTTGGCCGCCGGAGGCCTGCCTTTGAGATTTCGGGTAGCGGCGGGCATTGCTGTTCACCCGCTAGATACAGAGCCGGGCAGCGTAAACAAAGCCGGATGGTTATGTCGGAAAGTGGCGTAGAGAGGGGGGGAATGGAAAGAACAAAAAAAAGGTGCGCGGGACCGGTGACCGGCATGTCCTGCCGCTTGGCCTTTTGGGTTCGGGCTGGGCTGGACCTGATTATCCGCGCACGTGCTGATGCTGTGCTGAGGGCGACTCAGTTCGCCAGATTTGTGGAAAGGCGTCGGTTTCTATTTCCTCCTACCCTCCGTTGCGGTCCTGGCGTATCCCGGGTGTTCCGGGACGGGTCCAACGTTGATTCCAATATAGCCCTGTCCGGAAATCCTGTCCAGTGCTTTTCAGGGTTCGGAGTGCAGGTCATGGAAAAAGACCCCTGCCAAGGCCGCGAAAGGGGCGGGTGCCGTGAGCAGGCGGAATCACATCCGCTGCTGGGGCGGATGGTTGCTGGTCAACCGGTGGTTGGGGCGGTTTATTCGTCCCCGAACGGATCAGCGATCAAGCTGGCCACGCGGTCCGCGTTCAGGCTGTGGACTTTGTCCAGGTCTTCGATGTTCAGACCGATGCCGTCCGGGTCAAGCCCTTCCGGACCGGCTTTTTCTGCCGACTTTCCAGGCAGGTGCAATGTGCCGGTGCGAGCCTCTTGGATTTTGCCGGGCGCGAGATTTTCCAGGGAAAGACGGTCGATAGTGCCGATATTCATGCTTTCTGCCTCCTTGCGATAGCTGCCGTGGAACGCATTGGGACCACCTGGACAGAAGCAAGGAGCGTGCAGTGTTTTGAAAAACGTTTGTTTTTGGTGTGTTAGCCTGCGCGGGTAGGCATTATTTTCCGCGCCAGTTTACGGGGACGAGGATCAGGCACAGCAGGATGGCGAGGAAGATTACCGTGTAAAGCGCAGTGAACGCGGAATCCGGCCATGTAAAATAGAACAGCTTTTCAGCCCAGTAGTGCATGAACGACCCCTCGTACCGGGGGTCGCGGCCTGCGAGCTGCCGCAGTTGATATTCCCAGCGTGTCAGCGGGCAGACCCATCCGGCCAGGGCTTCCAGCAAAACAATGCCCATGGCGGCCAGGTGCGCGCCGCGAAACCAGCGGTTGCGGACCCACGGTCTGTCCAGGATCCGGCCCGCGATGATTGCGCCCAGCCCGGCCACAATGAACAGGGCAAAGCAAACGTGCAGAACAAGCAGGGCGTCGGCCAGAAAACCATACAGCATGCAGCATCGTCCGCGTTTAAATGTTTTGTGTTGAGTAGTTAAAAGATCGTCAGCTATCGTTGCGTTCCGATGTGAGCGTTCGGGAAACAAAGGCGTCCAGCCCTTGGTCATAGGCCGGACCCGTGAGCAGGTAGCCCTGGTTGTGGCTGCCCTGAATGGTCAGGAAATCCTTTGGACCCTGGTAGGTCGCATAGAGCGATTGCCCCAGGTCAAAGGGGACCAGCTCGTCTTCCGGACTGTGGATAACGAGCAGGGGAAGGCCGACACGGGCAAGGGACGGGAGCAGTTCCAATGTGCCATAGGTATGCCGGGCCAACAGACGGACCGGGAGCCAGGGGTAGAGGCGCGCACCCACGTCCGGCAGGGAGGTGAAGGTGGATTCCAGTACCAGTGCGGCCGGTTGGCGTCCCTGTGCTGCGAGGTCCGCTGCAAGACGCGCGGCCACGCCGCCGCCCAGCGAGCGCCCCATGAGGATGATCCGCTTCGGTGAAATGCCCCGTTCAGTAACGAGCCAATCCCAACAAGCCAGAGCATCGGTGCGGGTTTGTTCCTCTCCGGGATGTCCGCTGCTTTCCCCGTATCCCTGATAGTCAAAGGCCAACACGTTCAGGCCAAGGCGGTGCAGGATCTGGATGGTTTCCAAGCGATGGCCGAGGTTTCCGGCATTGCCGTGGCAGAACAGCACGGTTCCGCGGGCAAGGTTGCCCTCCGGCGCGGGCATGGGCGATGCGGACGTGCCTGGGCCGGATGCAGGCACAAACCAGGCCCGGATGCGCTGGGTGGTTTCCTGGTGCGCAGAGTCGATCCAGAGCGGTTCGTAGGCCAGGCCGATATCCGAGGGCGTGGCCGTCACAGTGGCCGAGGGATGATAGACCAGACGGGATTGAAACAGGGCCATACCCGCAACCACGAGCAGCCAGAGCGCGGCGCCCACGCCGAGAAGCCATTGCAGCAGGGTGAGGAGGGTGTGCATGTGTGTTCTCCGTGTCCGCGGGCAAAGGGTGCCGAGGCGCGGCCGTTGGGTCCAAAGCCCTGGATGCGCTTTGCGCCGCAGGGGTGTGTCAATGTAGCTGAAAGCCGGACCAAAGACCATGACCGCACATTGGCCAAAGGGGTCAAGTTATTTCCCGACCCGGCCGATGAGAGGGTGCGGTATCCGGCAGGACCGGCCGGATGCCTCCTGATGGCGGGGGCGAGAGATGTTCCCGCTGGAACGTGCACAAGGAGGTGCCATGGGACAGGTCATTGCTCTGAAGGAGTATCGCGGGCGGCGCTTGCCCGATCCGGAACCGGTTTCCATTCAGCGTCCCCGTTTTACGGCCGGGGATGTTTGGGGACGTGACTACACCGAGGAGGAGGCCATCCTCTACGGCGTGTTCAAGGTGCGGGACGCCCTGCTCTATTACACGGAGTACGACCCCGGGCTGGACCGGCTCCTGCTGGATGTGCTGGAGGCCGCCTACCGGCTTGAGGAGCTGGGCCAGGGCCACCTGCGCCGATGCGTGACGCCGCTGAAGGAACACATCCTTGACCACATGGATGAAACCAACGTGAAACATATGAAGACAGCGCTGATTTTGTTGGATCTTATCGAAAAGTCGCCAACATACAAATAGACGGTCAATGACCGAACAAAAAACGGCTTTCCGCGAATACGGAAAGCCGTTTTTTTGCGACTCGGGCGTGGTCGTCAGATCAGACGCAGGGAGCGGCCGGCTTGATCGAAAATGCCTTCGTAGTCTGCGAACTGTTCGTTCTGACAGCCGCCCGTGACCACATAGGCCATGTTGTCTTGAATGGTGGCGAATCCCACCAGGGTGAGTTGCTGTCCGTCAATGACGATGCTGTATTGGAAGCGGACCGCGTCGCGTCCGTCGATGGTTTCGTTTTGCTGGCCCAGGAACTCAAACTTGGGCATGACCTGCTTCATGACGATGCGGGCCTGTTGCAGATATTGCTCCGGGGTCATGCTGGAGTTGAGTTTTTCGCTGGTGACGCCGAAGTTGGGGCGGCCCTTGGCGCTTTCTCCCGGTTCGGCAAAGCTTACCAGCGTTCCCATGCCGTGCATTTCTTCCCAGTCCTGGGGATAGGCGATGGCAAAGCCGTTGCTTTCGTCCTCGTAGAGCGCGAACCCGTCGGGGACGCCGTTGGAACAGGCGCAAAGCAGGGTCAGGGAACACAGGCAAATGAAAAGAACGCGTTGTTTCCAGGCATGCGTGGCCATGGGTCTCTCCTTGTGGCGCGGCCCGGGCCGCGTTTCAGCGTCATTTCACCCTGAAATGACGTCAGATTCAGAGCGGTTGATAGCACACGGGACCGCGCCCCACAACCGAAAGCGCATCAGCCGATCACTGCCTGACGCAGCGTCTCCAGGGTGGCACCGGCCGGACCTTGAAGAAAGATGTCCGTGACGGAATCCGTATAGGCCGAGGGTTGCACATTGACTTCAATGACGGCCGCGCCGGCGCGTTTGGCCATGGGCGGGATGCGGGCCGCGGGATGGACATTGCCCGAGGTGCCGATCACGAGTATGGCCTCGCATTTTTGTGCCGCAAGATGGGAAAACTGCATGGCGTCTTCGGGGATAGGCTCGCCAAAGAACACGATGTCCGGCTTGAGCAGGCCGCCGCAGATGGGGCAGGGCGGGGGCAGGGTGTTTAATGAAACCTGATCCGCCGGGGTTTTGCGGCGGCATTGCAGACAGTCGAGCTGACCGAGTCCGCCGTGGTATTCATGCACTTCCACGCTGCCCGCCCGTTGGTGCAGTGCGTCGATATTCTGGGTGATGACCGCGTGCAGCCTTCCTGCGGCTTCCAGCCCGGCCAGGGCGAGGTGCGCCTTGTTGGGCTGGGCGTGTTCCAATGTGTCGTAGAAAAGTTCCTTGATCAGGGGCCAGCACTGTTCCGGATGCTGCACAAAGTGGCGTTTGTCAAAGTAGTTGGGATCATGCCGCTCCCAAAGGCCGCCCGGTCCGCGGAACGGAGCGATGCCGGATTCCACGGAGATTCCGGCTCCGGTAAAGGCGATGGTGTAGCGGGATGTTCGCAGCAGATCCGCGGCGCGCTGCAACGATTCGGACATGGTGGAGCCTCCATTTTGGGACAATGCGCCGGATGGCCGCATGTCGGTTGGACCGTATCCGAAGCTGTACCGAGGGGCAGGGGCGGACGTCAACAGAGGGAGAAGGGTGGGAAGGCAAAAGCACGGCCCGGAAAAACAGCAGGGGGGCACGGGGTCGTGGTGCTGTTCTTCCGGGCCGCGTGGTCCCCTGAGTGGGGAGGCCGAGGCCTCGTGAACAAAATTTGCCCAAAAAGGCAGGCGCTGTCGATAGGGGGGACTCCCGATTTCTTGGGCGAAAGACCCGATGTCGCGGCCTGGCGTCCGGGAGGGAGCCTGAGGATTGATTGTTGGTTGGATTCGGGAAAGCGGGAAAAAAGAGCCGACCCTGCCTGCTGTTCCATGAAAAGCAAACAGGGGGATCCCGCAGCGGGAAACACGGCCCGCGCAAAATGTACCGCACTAGGTTCCGTGGTGCGAGGCAGGAGCCTTTGTCAGCCGGCCCAGGTGTCCAGGTCGATGAGGCCGAGTTTTGCCGCGTAGCGGACCAGCTCCACCGTGCTTTGCAGGCCGAGCTTCTTCATGATGTTGGCGCGATGGTTTTCCACGGTTTTGGGGCTGATGTAGAGCCGCTCGGCCACTTCTTTGGTCACAAGTCCTTCGGCCAGCAGGCGCATGACTTCCTGCTCGCGCGGGGTAAGCAGCTTGTAGGGATCGTCGGAACCGGCCTGGCGGCCGTTGCGGGATTTGAGCAGCTTGTCCACCACCTCGCCGGAAAGGGCGCTGTCCAGGAAAATTTGTCCTCTGGCCACGTTGTTCAGGCCGCGGATCAAGCCCTCGCTTGCGGAATCCTTGACCATGTATCCAGTGGCTCCGGCCTGGAACGCCTCGACGATGTAATCGGCGTTGGCGTGCATGCTCACGATGATGAATTGGATTTCCGGCATGATCTGGCGCAGTTCACGAATAAAGGCAATGCCGTTTTTCCCGGGCATGGTAATGTCCACGAGCATGATGTCGGGACGTACGTCCTTGACCAAGCTCAAGGCCTCCTGGGCTGTTCCCGCTTCACCGCAGACGCGGAACCGATCGCTCCGCCCGATGAGCGCCTTGAGCCCCTCGCGAAACAGAGGGTGGTCGTCCACGATCATGACTCGGTGCATTTGTTCTTTCATGTGCGTATCACTTGTTGTTGCCTGTGGTCGTTGCGCAGGTGTGTTTCAAAGGGAGTGGTGTGCGGCTCGTGAAACGGGTGGCCGCCCATGTCGTTGAAACCGGGAGCCAGTGAGCCGATGGAACGAACACCAGAGCTGAACCCGACACGGTACGGCTCGACGAGATGATACATGGTTCCCGAAACAACGATCCTTCGCACGAGGACTGTAGCTCCTGGGGCAAGAAAAATCCAGAAGGGAACAGCCTCGTAATCACGACCTTGATTGTAATGACGCATCCATCTATAGAAGGTGGAGTCGAAAAGGCACGGACGCAGTGGAACAACAGAATTCCGCCGGGACCGCAACGAGCAAATGGAGAGGATTTCAACCGGTTGAAGGCAACCACCGGTCCCGGAGGCTGATCAGGGTCTTATGCTGGGTGCAAATTACCATTTCACCATTTTGGACGCGCAAGGAAAACGGGTAGTTGCACTGCATACCCGAACCGCGACCCTGTTGTTTCTTTTGGCGTTGGTGCTGGTGCTCGGTTTTGGAGCCGGATATCAGATGGTGCGCTATACCCATGTGCAGGACATGCTTGCCGAGCAGCATGCGCTTGCCGCGTTGCGCGGGCAGCTTTCAAGCGCTGTTTTGTCCCGTTCCGCGCAATTGCGGAACATGGAATACCATGTGGGCCGCATCAAGGACTTCAATACGAAGTTGCGGGTGATGTTGGCCATCGGCTCGCCTGTGGACGCCAGAACAGCCCTTGCCCATGATGAAATACCAGGCCGGGGCATGCGCCTGTTGCCCGTGCTGCTTGGGCGCAACCACCTGCGGAATTTAGGCCGCCGTGCCGACAGCGTCTACCAGGCCATGCTTTCGGAGGAGATCCAGCAACAGCGCATCGTGCATGCCGTTTCCGAACAGATGGAGAACCTGGCCACGATTCCCGTGATCGTCCCCACCCAGGGGCGGTTCTCCTCACCGTTTGGCTGGCGAACCGATCCATTTACCGGAGGGCGGCGTTTTCATAAGGGAATCGACATCACCGCACGCACCGGAACGCCGGTGCGGGTCACGGCCAACGGCGTGGTGGAGCAGGCCGCTCATTCGCCTTCCTATGGATTGGTCATCGTGGTGCGTCATAGCGACACCCTGCGGACCCGCTACGCGCATTTGAGCAAATTCGTGGTTGCGGAAGGGCAGCGCGTGCTTCGCGGCCAGGTCATCGGGCGGGTGGGGAATACCGGCCGCAGCGTTGCGCCGCACCTGCACTATGAGGTGCACCTGCATAACAAGCCTGTGAATCCGAGAAATTACATTCTTCAATAGCCACGGTTTTTCCGTGCTTCATGAAAACGCCCCCGGTCGCGCCAAGCGCGGAACCGGGGGCTGATTTTGCTGGCGATCGTCTGTCTGCCATGGGGGGGGGAGGGGACGGATCCTTTTGTCTTGCGCAACAGCCGGCTGCGATGAGTCCAACGCTTCGCTTATTCTTCGGGCGCCTGTTCCAGGGTGTAGGTCAGGGCGTGCAACTCCGAGTCGGGCACGGGACCAAGGGTCACGGAAAAGGTGTCCCAGGTCCAGCCGTAGAGGTGGCCGACCTGGCGGCCCGGGCCGAATTGATCAATGAGCTGGTCCTTGAGCAGAAAGGCGTTCACGTCGCCCTGGGCAGTGACCACCACGGAGCGGAGTCTGTCGTTGCGGAAGTAATAGGCCACGGACAGGATCACGGCTTCCCCGATGGTAGGCGGTTCGCCTTCCCGATAGTAGACATTCTTGTACTTGGCCGCGTTTCCGGGCAGGCGTTCGGCCACGGGGTGCAGGCCTTGAATGTCGTCCATGGATGCGCCGAACGGGACGCCGAGAAAGAATTCGGGCGCCGGGGTATCCGGATATCCGGGAGAACCGGCCCGTGCTGGATGCGGCAGAAGAAGCGGAAAGAGCAACATTGCCGCCAGCAGGGCCACGGCAACAGGGTGGGGATGATGGATGGGTCGCACGGAATGGTCCTCCTTTTTCAGACGATCTTTGCGCCGCTGAGCATGGTGATGAAACGTTTATACACGCCCAGGTCAATGGCCTGGGACATTTCGTCGCGCATCAGGATCAGGGCGTCATAGGGGCGCATGGCCGGGGCATAGGGCCGGTTGGACGTGAGCGCGTCGTAGATGTCGGCCACAGTGATGCAGCGCACGGCAAGCGGGATGTCCTCGCCCTTGATGCCCGAGGGATACCCTTTGCCGTCCATGCGTTCATGATGAAAGAGAATACTGTTGAACGTGCGCTGGGTGATTTCCAGATTGGCGCAGAGAGCCACACCCTGCACGGAGTGAGTTTGTACCAGGGCGCGTTCCTCTTTGGTGAGAGCGCCGCGTTTGTTGAGCACTTTTAATGGGATGCGTGTTTTGCCTATGTCGTGCAGCAATGCCCCCAGGCCGTATTCGTAGAGCTGGTCCTCGTCCGGTTCAAAGGAGCTGTACAAGGACACCGCGTAGACAAAGACCTGCAGACTGTGGGTGTAGCTTTTGTAATCGTGATCAATGAAGGGGGCCACGGTGCGCAGGGCGCGTTCATCGCGCAGAAAGTCCGTGCTTTGCCGGACCACGTCGCGCACGCGGGAGAAGTGTTCTTCCTCCAGCCGGGGGGGAAGTTTTTCGTCAAAGGCGTCGCGGATCACGCCGGCGGACGTGTCGTAGAAAAGGCGTGAGCGTTCTTCCAGGGGCAAGGATTCGTCCGCAAGGATGGCTCCGAGATTTTCCTCAATGTATTCATCGAATCCGGGCTTTTCCACGGTCTGGACATACACCTCGTCCACACCGCTTTCAAAAAGCTTGACGCGCTGGGTATGCGTAAAGCGTTCACCGGACCGGGAGTAGAGCACGAATTCCTGTCCCTGCCGGAGGTACACCGAGAATTCCCCCAGGGCTTCAGGCACCAGGATGAGCGGGGATACCGGGAAAAAGGAGGCTGGTATCCATTGTTTCGGCTGCGATTCTTGACCCATGCGTGCTCTGCGTTGCCGCCACTCCTCGTGGGGGTAGAAATGAAATAAACAAGGAAAGCCGGGAAAAAACTCACATGCCTGCGGAGATGTCGTGTCCCTTGCCGGAAAAGGTGTTCTGGATAACCGGTGCTCTCCTCATTGGTGCGGAACGTGTCAGGGCTTCCGGCCCTCGGACGGATTTTCGGAATCGGGATGGTCCGGGTGGTCCATGGACGGAAACAGTTCGCTCAAAAGATCTGCGAATACGGTAAAATCCAACGGCTTGGCAAGATATCCATCCATGCCAAGCTCCAGAAAACGTTCCATGTCGCCTTCCATGGCGTGCGCGGTGAGCGCCACCAGCGGGATGTCGCAAGGCACTGGCCCGTAGCCTGCACGAAGCAGGCGGGAGGCCTCGATACCATCCATTTCCGGCATCTGAATGTCCATGAACACAAGATCAAAGGGTTGATCGTCGTTCCAGGCCTGTTCCAGGGCGTCCAGGGCTTGCCTGCCGTTTTCCACGCCGTGGGACTCGTGTCCGAGCTTGTGAAGGAAGCGCTGCGCCAGGAGCATGTTCACCCGGTTGTCCTCAGCCACCAGAACGCGCAGGGAGGCGGGACCGTCATGCCGGATGGGGGGATGGCTCTGACGGAGGTTGCCTGCTGGCGGAATGTCGTTGTCCGCCAGGGTGGCGTTGGCGGTAAAGGCGATGGTGGTCCCTTTGCCTTCCTCGCTGACCACGCACAGTGTACCGCCGAGCAGGTTCACCAGCCGTTGTACAATGCCCAGGCCCAGTCCCGTACCCTGGAAACGGCGGGAGCTGGAGTCGTCCACCTGAACAAACGGTTCAAAAATGCGGGCAAGATCCTGATCCGCAATGCCGATGCCGGTGTCGCGGATTTCAAAATACAGCTGTACCCGGTCTGGATCATTGGGGCGGAGCAAGGCGTCGCCGCGCACGAGCACGGAGCCGTGGTCCGTGAATTTGACGGCATTGCCCACAAGGTTGAACAAGACCTGCCGCAGTCGGGATTCAGCGGCCTGAACCACTTCCGGCATGTTTGCTCCCAGTTCGAACCCGAGAGAAATGCCTTTGATCCTGGCCTGCTCTGAAAGAGACCGTTCCACGGTGTTCAGGATGTGTGCCGGGCGGACCCGGTTTTGCGTCGTGTCCATGCGGCCGGATTCGATTTTGGAAAAATCTAGGATGTCGTTGATGACGCACAGCAGCCCCTGTGCCGAACTCAAGGCCGTGTCCACGTATTCTTCCTGCTCCCGGGATTGGTCGGTGAGGCTGAGAAGCTGGAGCATGCCGATGACCCCGTTGAGGGGGGTGCGGATTTCATGGCTCATGTTGGCCAGGAATGTGCTTTTGGATTCCGCCAGGGTTTCGGCGCGTTCCTTGGCGCGTCGCAGTTCTTCCTGCATGCGCCGGTCATCGGTGATGTCCCGGATGGCGGCCACCAGGAATTGAGCGCCGCTGCCGTTTTGGAATACGGCTTTGTTGGAGGCCAGCAACCGCCAGACCCCTGCCGGATTCCAATAATCCTCTGCATCAATGATCTTTTGTCCGCTCTGCATGACCTTGGCATCGGTCTCGGCAAAGTGGATACCCTGGCCCCGGCTGTAGATTTCCTCGGCCCCCCGACCAAGAATATCCTCCCGCGGGCGGCCGACCATGTCGCACATGGCCTGGTTCACCAAAACGTAGCGCAGGTCTTCATCCTTGACGTAGACCGGATCGGGCAGGGCATCGAGGATGGCCATGAGAAATTCGCGTGCAGACTGGGCTTCGGCCTGGGCTGCCATGCGCATGGTCACGTCGTGCAGCGTTCCCACCACCTTGGGCGCGCCCGAGGCATCGTTCATGAGCCGGGCGTTGACGGAAAAATACCGCTGGGTGCCGTCCTTGTCCAAAAAGCCCATTTCCATGTCCGTGACGTAGCCGTCGCGGTGCAGAAAGGTAAAGAGCCGATCCCGGTCTGTAGGCGCGGCCAACAGAGGAAGCACGCCCTTGGCCAGGACTTCGCCCCGGGAATAAAAGCTGATGCGTTCCACAGCAGGGCTGACTTCCAGAACATTGCCCTGGCCGTCGGTTTCAAAGTAAATATCCTGAATATTTTCGAAGATATCACGGTATTTACGTTCGCTACGGGCCAGAGCCTCTTCCGTAAGTTTGCGCTGGGAAATGTTGGTCAGTCTGCCCGCTGTGCCGAGGTGCTGACCATCTTCGCGCAAGGCCCGGACAGCCAGGCGCACCCAGACGGTGTCTCCGTCCTGGGCCACCATGCGGCATTCCGTGAGCAGGTCGCCATTGTCCGGCAGCGCTTCCAGTACTTCCACAACGCTGTGGCGGTCCCCGGCGTGGACCAGTTCTTCGATGCGGCGGCCCTGGACGTGCTCCACAGGCAGACCGAGCAGCCGGACCACGGCAGGACTCACGTAGGTCAGCCTGCGTTGGGGATCCAGCGTGAGAATCACGTCGCTGATGTTTTCCACGACTTGGCGGAATCGGGAATCAGCTTGCTGCTTGCGGTCCTCAGCGCGTTTACGCCGGGTCAGATCGCGTGACACCACGACCACATGGGTCACGCCCTGGTCTTTTTCCCGGTAGGGCGTGTAGGTGACTTCGAAATATCGTTCCGGTCGGCCGGGGAAGCCGAACCAGGCTTCATAGGTGACTTCCTCGCCTGCAAAGCAGCGCTCCAGGGCCGGTTTAATGATGCGGGTGAAGACCCGCTTGCCCCATATGTCGGTGACGTGGCGGTCCACGGGCGAGGAGCAGACATTGAGTACGGAGCGGATAAAGGCCTTGTTTGCGGCGCGGTAGCGGTAGTCCCGCCCGATCAGGCTCATGGGATCGCGGGTGGAATCGGTCATGAACCTGTGCCGTTGCAGCACGCGGGCGTTTTCCCGCACGTTCGTGACATCCCGGGCCACGCCTTCCACGTGGGTGGGCTTGCCGTTTTTGCGTACCAGGGAGGTACGCACCAGCAGGCGGCGTTCCTCGCCTGCGCGGGTGATGATCGCTATCTCGAATTCACGGTCATTGATTCCGGCCCGCATGGCCTCCAGGGAGGATTGAACGAATCCCAGCCAGCGCGGATGGACCACCTCGCGGTACACACCGGGCTTGCCGCAGAATTCCTGTCGCAGGTAGCCGGTCATGGCCTCCAGGGCCGGATTGAGGTATTCAAAGACCTCGTCCGAGAGGCGCAGCCGAAAGAGTCCATCCGGAATGCCCTCGGCCAGCCGTCGAAACAGCCGTCCCCCTCCGCCTCCGCATTGGCGCAATTCTCGAGAGATGTCCCGCAGTTCGGAAAGCAGCGATTCCTGGTCCCGGCCGGTGGGCAAGCCGGAATCCAGACGCTCCAGACCGCGGTCCAGTTTGTCGAGCAAGGCCGTAATGCGGGGTGATGGCATGGGCGCTCCAAGTTTAAGATAGAACCCGGGGAGGATACCCAAAACTCCGGAAGCTTTCAATCAACGCGCCACCCCGGAATTATATTCATTGCGTGACGAGAAGCCGTTGTCCCGGCTGGATCGTGCTTTCCGGTGTCAGACCGTTGGGTGTCAGGAGCGAGCGGAGCGGCACGCCCAGTCTGCGGGCTATGGCGTGCAGGTTGTCGCCCTTGCGCACCACGTAGACCCGCAGCTCGTTGCGTCCCTCGGCCACCCGCGGCGTTGGCCGCGGAGCGGGTTTCGGCGCGGCCTGGGCTGTTCGGCCCGGCGATGGGGCGCTGGCTTTGGCGGACGGCGGGTCGGGCTTTAGCCCCAGTTTTGCCGCAAAGTCCCTGGAAGCCCCCTTTGGCAGCAGGAGCACATGCGTCCCGCGCACCAGGTCATTGCCCAGAATCTGCGTGTTCAGATCCTTGATGGCCCGGAAATGGGTTCCTGCGGCGCGGGCAATGTCCGCCACAGGCGTGTCCTTTTGCAGCGTGACAGTGACGCGGTCGAATTCCGGGGGACGGTAGTAATCGTCGTCGCGAAATTGGAAGCCGTAATGGGCCGGGTCGGAAAAGACCATCTTGGCGGCAATGGCCCGAAAAAGATAGAACATGGTTTCGCGGGGCAGGTAGAGTTTGTAATAGTCGGTTACGCCCTGGGTGCGGATGCGCTTGCGCATGCCGTTTTCGCCCATGTTGTAGGCGGCGCAGGCCACGGCCCAGGAGCCGAACATGTCGTGCAGTTCGGTGAGAAAGTCCAAGGCCGCTTCCGTGGACGTAAAGATGTTGCGGCGTTCGTCGATGTTGCCGTCCACGCGCAGCCCGTATTTTCTGGCGGTGGAGCGGATGAACTGCCAGTACCCCACGGCCCCCCTGTGGGAACCGGCGTGTGGGCGCAGAGCGCTTTCGATGACCGCAATGTATTTCAGATCGTCGGGCATGCCGCGTTTTTCCAGCCGGTCTTCGATGTAGGGGAAAAAGCGTCCCGAGCGTTTGATGTTCAGGATGATCTGCGCCCTGTCCCAAAGCAGTACCAACAGCGCTTTTTCCAGCTGTTCGCGAACCTCGGGCCGATCCAGGGGAACCGGTTCACCGCAAAATTCCAACGGCCCTTGCACGCGCAGGCTGGAGAGAAGCGAAGGGAACGCGGCCTGTTCGGTTTCCCGCGGCAGCCACTCCAGGGAATCGGCCGTGGCGAACCAGGGAAGGCAGAGTCCCGCCGTAATGCAGAGGCAAAGCAGCAGGGCCGCGTCACGAATGGACTGGAACCGGGCAAAAGGCATGGTTTTGAGCATGGGGTTGCATACCTCATGCATCGGCCCGCGCGCAAGAGAACCATGCGGACTGATTTGTTCCCGGCGAACCGGAAAAGGGGCTGTCCGTTCACCCAGCATGTTTTGACAGGGGAGAAGCATTGCCTGGGGCGCGATAACGGCCGGGAAGCCTGAGCAGCCTCCCGGCCGGGTATTACAGTTCCGCCAGTTCGTCCCGCAGGGCCAGCTTTTGCGCCCGGCGGTCCTGGTTTTCCAGGGACAAGTCTGCAAGCTGGATCACCCCCGCGTCCAGCAAGTCTTCCACACTGCGCGGGAGGAAGCGGTCAAGCGCCGCAAGTTCCGCCAGAATCTGCCGGCGCCGTGCCAGATCCGCTTCAGCCGCGTCCGCTACTTCGTCCCGAGGCCATGGCTTGCCCACGGCCATATCTTCTTCATACGCCGGCCAGTCTTGCATCCACTCCGGAACAGCATCCCCCGCAACCTCCGCGATGTTTTGAACGACCCCATCAACAATATTTGCACGTCGCATTCCCTGTCTCCTTTAATACTCAACTGTGATAGCGCCCCCGGTGCAGCGCGTTGCATCGGCACCCGCACCAATGACTACGGGGTAGTCTCCGGCTTCCAACCACACATCGTGAACGGAATAACCAATAATAAGCCATACTTCTTGGGTGCGATACATGTCACTTTTACAAATTTCGGCATCTACCCATTCTTGCGGACAGTTAGGAAAATAATCAGATAGCTTTAATGGGTCCCATCCCGTAGATGTAGGAAGTTCCAAATCACAGTATGCCACGTTGTATTTGTGACGTTCTTTTTCCAGTATCTTTTGTGTGAAGGTTCCAGCTACTCTGATCAGTGGCGGTGCGAATGTTAAGTTGCCGATAGTCGACTCCCCCCCGGAAGAGTACCTCCATTGATCTACGTTCGGGCTTGTTATGTAGTTTCCACCTCCAACTCCCCATATACGACAATACCGTCCCCCTTCGGGAATGGTCAGCGTACCGGACGCGAGAAAGGTCTCCCGGTGTTCCTGAAAGGGCATGACCGGGATGTCGGGAAGAACGCGAGGGTCGAGTTTCCCATTTGCCTCGACGACAGGAAGAGTTTGCGGAGCTATGCCGACATTGCGGTATGCCGCCGTGCCGACACCGCCGATGTCCGCCATTGCATGCCCATGTGCTGTGTCGGATTTTCCGTCCAGAGCGGACTGCAGGTCCGTAATGGCGGCAATGGGATGACTGTCTGCGGCGTCGCGGCTGGTCAGCAGGGCGTGTTCGTGAACAGCGGCGGCCAGGGCTTGATCCCGGGCCGTTTGGGCAGCATCCCGGGCAGCCTGGGCCGTGTCCCTGGCCGTTTCCGTGGCGGAGAGCGAGGTTTGGGCCTGTTGTGCATAGCTCTGGGCCGTACCCACATCCTCGACACTGGGACCGTTTTCCAGGGCCGTGCCATCCGCGTTCCAGGCCAGTGCGCGCCGGGCCTCGGGTTCGGGCAGGGTCAGGTTTGCCGACGGCGAGGACACGGGCAATTGGAGCGAACGGTCAATGCGTTCCCTGTTGGACTGTACAAACATGGTCAGCAGGTCCAGAGCGTTTTCTCTGGCCCGGGCCGAGAGCGGTACGCCCTCCTCGTAGACGGTTTCCTGAACAATGGGCGGATCGCGCCGGATGACGACGATCTCGCGGTTCTGCGGCGGGTGGATCAGTTCGCAGGTGCCGCCGTATTCGTCGTCGTCCCGCAGCAGGACGTAGTCCGTACCAGGCGCGAGAGCGCGTTCCAGGCCGTCTTCGTCGCGCAGCACCACATGCAGGTCCGCGTCCCGCAGGAAGCGAAACGGAACCGTGAACCGGCGCGTGGCTCCGTTTCCATGGTAGCGTACTTTGGATTGTTCCGATGCAATGGTCACGTGAATTCCTCCTCACCAGACGGCTCTTCGACGGCATATGGTCAAGACCGCCGAAGGCCGTGTCGCCCCGGTTGGTGGCGTCTGACTGGTTATGATTGCAGTAGGTTTCAAAAGTTCATGGACCGTGTGGACGGCAACATCCATTTGAACAGGTCCGCGCCGCCGGACAGGAGCGACCCGGAACGGTTTGTTCGGGTGCGTTGCCGATAGTGATCCGCGGCGCGTCGTCCCGCGACCAGTTCCCGGGAGGCGGCCCGATCGCCCTGGGCCAGTACTTCCGCCTGCTCCATGGCGTCGTCCGCAGCCTGCCCCTCCATGACGGACAACGGGGATCCCGACGAGAGAACCACACCGGAGGAACCCCAGTGGGTGCGGTTTCTGGCTTGATCCCGGCGCTGCTGTTTGCGGAGTTGGTCCCGGTCTTCCCTGGCCCGGCGTTGTTCCTGTTCCGCTTTGTCCCGGGCCTCGATTTCCCGGAGCGCGGCCTGTCGTTCCATTTGCCGTTGCTCGCTCCTGTCGGTATTGCCGGAAATGCTTCCGGAAAGTTGTCCTGCGGTCTGCATCAGGACGGTGGCCAATTGTGCCTGGTCCATTCCCATGTATCCTCCCTGACCGGGTCGGGTAGCCGGTTCATTTTTTGTTGCAATGTTGCGGAGTAAAACTAATTTTTAAGTAAAATAACATCATGTTAGATATTGCTTAAACATTGACGATAACTTCGGGGACAATGAGCAGGACGCTCATGGGCAGCGGCTGGGATTGCACCACGGCAAGACGGCCGTCCGTGGACCATCCCCGTCCGAATTTCACGGTCTTGTCCCCGCTCCACAGGGGCAGGGCACGTCCCTGCGGTGCGGAAGGCAGCAGATATTGCAACGGTTCCAGATGATCCGGGTCCGGTCCCACGCCGCCGCCCAGGGTGTTGTGGAATCGCACGGAAACCTGCACCACCCTGCGGCGCTTGGTTTGCGTTGTGCCGCGTGAAGAACCGCCCTCAATGTCCATGGGGCGCAGTACCGAGGAATAGGGCAGGCCCGCATGAATGGTGGACGCAGGCTTGTCGAGCAGCACCGTGCCGTCCTGGTGCACGGGCCGGTTGGTGAATACGAGTCCGTCCGCCAGCACGCTGACGGATTCCCCGGCCAGATGCTCCAGGCCTTCGAGCCGGTCTACTGGATCCCCGGCATAGGAAACGCCGGAATCGAGAAAGAATCCTTGCCTGGTTTCCGTGTGTTGAAACACGTCTTCCAGATATTCCACGAACCGCTCCCAACGGCCGTTGATCCGGCGACGCACCACGACCCACAGCTCGTCCAGGAGCGTGGCTCCGTTGTACACGGTGCAGATGCGTTCCACATGGCCCTGGGTTTCGTGCCTGGCCCAGGCCAGAACCTCTTGTTCGGGCTTGTAGGTCAGCGAAACCAGCTTTCCATCCGAACGAAGGCACCACACCAGGGAGTCCGGTTCCTGGGCATAGGCGAGTTGCAGCAGCCCCGGGGCGGTGATGTGTTCGGACAGAATGGTCAGATCCCGGGAGATGTATGCGTCAGAATCGAACCGGTAGCGCATTTCCCGCAGCTTGCGACCCGCGCGCTGGATGAACAGGCTGGCAGAGGCCACGGATTCCGGGCGGCCCGCGGATGCGCCGCAGGTACCTTCCTGCCCTGCCCGAATGTTGGCCGGAGAAAGTGGGTCGCCCGAACCGGACCCGCCGAGCGTCCATTCCCCGCCGCTGGTGCCGATCCAAAGCCTGGATTTGGGCACCAGAAATTCAATGGCGTTGGCCTGGGCCGCGCTGAGAGTCACCTCCATGCCGTCATCCGCCAAGGGTTCGCCCGCGTCGGGATTGACGATCCGGTCACCGACGCTCAGGGCGTCCCAGAAATCAACGGCAAGCTGACCGTCGGCGTCGTGGATCGGCTCCACTTCCCCGGCTTCGGGAGCCTCGGCAAACGTCACGCGCTGGTCTCCGCCCCAGGGTAAAAACGCGGCCTCGCCTTTGTAGCGGAAAAACCGTTTTTCTTTGTCCGGGTTTTGACCGCGCACCACCGAGCCTTTTTCGAACCGTCCACCGTCCAGCACCGTGAACTGTTGCCCGATCCGTCCATCCCTGGCGTTGCTTTCGTCTTCGCGTACCTCCATGTCGTCCCAATCCTCCAGGGGGACTTCCCTGGTGTTGGTGCGGAAATCAAAGTATTCCCCTGTGCGGGAGAGCCAGAGCGTATTGGGCTGCTTGGGCGTGGCCGCCAGCACCAGCCGTTCCTGAAAAAAGCAAGCCACATGGGGCCAATTGTCTTCGGTCCATTGTTCGGGCTGTCCGGTGAAGTCGATGCGTTCCAATTCCCAGACATGATGGTCCGTACGGGTCAAGCGGTGGGGCGAATGCATGGGGTGCGTCAGGATCAGGGTGTCGTTGGATTGCACGTAGCGCAGATCCTCCAGGTCCGATTCCACAAAGGGCGTTTCCACGCGCACGGGCTGGCCCGCTCCTTCCTCCCCCTCGGGCACCAGCACGATGCCCCGGTCCATGAACACGCGCAGGCAGCCCTTGCCGTCCGTGTCCTCGCCAAATTCCAGCACATAGGACTGCTGGGCGTTGTACTCAAAGGGAACCAGCAGGGAACGGCATTCCGGGTTCAGGGCGTGGCGTACGAACCGGAAACCGCTCCGGCGCGTTGCCCCGCCGTGCGGATGCACCACAAAGTTCAACAGGGTGTCGCACCCGTTGTAATATTTGGAGAGGTCCACCCGCCCGGCCAAGCGGGGGCTGATCTCTCCTGCCGTGAAGTTGGTAAGGGCCGGAGTGGCAATGCTCATGCGCTCTTCTCCTTGGATTGCCGCGGGCCATGCGGCCTGCGCGGGATTGAGGGCAGTATACCCCCAGGTGGGCGGACCGGATGAAAGCGGAAGGAAACAGCGCGGTGAAAGGATGAAATTTCCCTGTTGACAGCCTGCGAAAAGGGGGCGGATACGGGCTTTCCCGTGAGGTGCGGGTTTGCTATCGTCACCTGAACCGCTTCACCCTTTGTGAACAGTTTGCGGCGTGGATGGTTTCCCGGCCGGTCCGCTTGTGGCTGTTGCGGACCATTGGGGCGGACGGTTTTTCAACGAGCATTGCTGCGTGGCCTGCTGGAGGAAGTATGTCCAAATTCGAGTCATCGACGGTGTCCCGGCCTGTGCCTGAGGCGGCACAACGGATTATCCGGGAACTGGACCTCGTGCCGCATCCTGAGGAGGGCGGCTTTTTCACGGAGTCGTATCGAAGTGCCGAAACCTTGCTCCGCGAACATCTGCCGTCCCGGTACGCCGGGCCGCGTTGTATGGCCACGGCCATTTACTACTTGCTTACGCCCGACACGTTTTCCGCCCTGCATCGGCTGGAGAGCGATGAAATTTTTCATTTGTATGCGGGCGGTCCCGTGCGCATGCTGCAACTGGATCCCGGATCCGGGAAAGCCCGGGAAGTGGTGCTGGGCATGGATCTGGAAAAAGGGGAGCGGCCCCAGGTTGTGGTTCCCCGGGGCGTTTGGCAGGGCAGTTGCCTGGATCGGAGCGCGGAGTATGCGCTGCTGGGCTGCACTGTGGCGCCCGGATTCGAGTACGCGGACTATGAACACGGCTCCCGGTCTGAATTGGCGGAGCGTTGGCCCGGACATGCCGAACTGATCCACCGACTGACCACGTAACGTATGTGTACTCCAGGAGAAATAATGCAGTCGTCCCGAAACCGTTTTTGGAGTTTGTCGCCACGCCGCGGATCGCTGCTGGCCGTGCTGGCCGCAGGGCTGTTGCTTGGAGCGGTTTCGCCCGCCCAGGCATCGGGATTCCTCTGGCGTGTGCAGCACCAAGGCAACACCTTGTATCTGGCCGGATCCATCCATCTGGCGAAACAGGAGATGTATCCCTTGCCCCAGGCCTTTGAACAGGCGTTTGCATCCAGCGACACCCTGGTGGTGGAGGCCGATGTCATGGCCCGGCCCAGGGAGCAGGCCCGGCTGTTGTATGAACTGGCGGCCATGCCCAAGGGGCAGACGCTGAGCATGGTCTTGTCGGACGAGACCAAGCAGGCCTTTGAGGACGCGGGATTGGATTGGGAACGGTACAATGCGGTCCGGCCCTGGTATGCGCTCATGTCCATGCAGGTGCAGCAGTTGATCCGGCTTGGCTTCCAACCCGAGTGGGGCATTGACCTGCATTTCTTGCAACGCGCCCATGAGCAGGGCATGCGGGTGCTGGAATTGGAGGGCGCGGAAACGCAGTTCCGGCTTTTGGCCTCACTGGAGGAGATGGACCAGGAAGGGTTTTTGCGGTTTTCCATTCTCCAGATGAAAACCATGGACGAGTTGGCGGAAAAGCTGGTGTCCCTGTGGACCAGCGGGGATGTGCGCGGCATGGAAAAGGCTTTGTTCGGCAGTTTGTTGTTCAACGCCGTGTTCCGGCCCATCAATGAACGGCTGTTTTTTGAGCGCAATGAGCGCATGGCCGAAAAAATCATGGGCTACCTCAAGGAAGGTGTCTCCGCGTTCGTCATTGTGGGGGCCGGACATATGGTAGGGAAGGAAGGGCTGTTGCAGCGACTTCAGGAGCAGGGCTGTTCCCTGACCCAATTGTAGGAGAAGACATGCCCGTACTTGATCTGACCCGGTGCCTGAGCAGGCAGACGCCGGTGTATTCCGGCACGCCCGCACCGGAAATCGAGCCATGCGCCACCATGCGGGAGCACGGTTTTCGGGAGCGGACCGTTCATCTGACCACGCATACCGGAACCCACTGCGATGCCCCGGCCCATGTGCTGGCCCAGGGAGCCACACTGGATCAACTGCCCGTGGAGATCTGGACCGGTCCGGGCTTTTGCCTGGATCTGCGTCAAGGCGGAACCGTGGTCCCGGAGCGCGTGACCGCCGCGAGTCTGCGTCCCTTGCTGCCGCCGCCGGAAGTGTTGCGGGGTGGTTGGCTTTTGCTGTTGACCGGCTGGGCCGGAAAATGGGACGTGCCTCACTATTTTACGGACCACCCGGAATTGACGCCCGATGCCGCGAAGCTCCTGGCACAGAGCGGATTGCACGGGCTGGGCATGGATATGCCCTCGCCGGAGCGGGCGGACCGGCCCGGGCTTCCCGTGCATACGGCCCTGCTGGGAGCCGGGTGCGTCCTGGCGGAGAATTTGCACCGTCTGGAACGGCTGCCCGCTGCCGGGTTCACTGTTGTGTGTGCGCCCCTGCATCTGGCCGGGGCTGACGGCGCGCCCTGCCGCTGCCTGGCGCTTTGGACCTGACCGCCGCAATCTCCAACCAAACGAGAAACAACATGCCCCAACAAGATACCTCCAACCTGGAAACACGCGTCATGCGGCTGGAAGAAAGCCTGGCGCTGCGCGATCGTGAAGTGGAACAGCTCAATGCCGCGCTCACGGAACAGCAACGGGAGATCAATGAACTGCGAAAGCAGCTCGACCTCCTGGCCGGGCGCTACCGCTCCCTGCGCGAAGCCCTGCAACAGGATGAGGAAGGGCCGGAGCCGTTGCCCCCGCACTATTTGCCGAAATAGATTATTGCCGTGGAAGAGTGCGGGGGTGAGCAGGAGGACCGTAGTTAGTCGCAATGGTGGAACGCAGAATTGGCATATTGGCCTGCAGCCTTTGCGTCAAACAGAAGGGTTTCTTCATACCCATGGAGAAAGCAGTGTTTTTCAATGAGTTCTTTAAATTTGAAACGACTTTTCCCATTTTGGTCGTAGTCTTTGTGTAATAGGCCGTTGTAATACAGGACGGCTTGTTCATACGCTGAGAATTGGGCGCGTAAAATTGCCACATGCCATTTGGCATCATCCTCTCGGTAGAAACGGTCAATGAATTTTAGGGTCCGATATATTGTCTTGAAGTACGGCCAGAGGCTCCGTTGTGTTATCTCCTCAAAGGATCGATAGGCATGTTGGATTCGTTTCTCAGAATTACCCTGAATGGTTCCGTCTTCATCTCTGAGGTCATCGCAGAGGTCTTCAAATTGCTTTTTACATTCAGAATTATTGTCCAAGATTGTGGATTTGGGTTTTTTTACCTTTTCAGGATCAAAGTAGTGCGCAATTTCTTGAAAAAGATCGAGGTATGGTTTGAAAATATCCGCAGTTTGAGTAACAGAATGCTGGGCGCTTTCAGTATCGAAGATCGGGAATTTTATTTGGTTCCGAGTTTGGCGTAAACTTTCGAGCATAATTCCAAATTGTACCTCAAAATGTTGGCGTTGGAATTGTTGCTGTTGGTTCCAAATAGCATAAACAGCACCAATGGCTGCGATGGCGGAAAAAAAAGCGGCTTGTGGGGCGAATACATTTTCAAGATTGCCCGTTTTACCAAAGAAGCAGGAAAACGGGCCACAACCAAAAGAAAAAATCCATCCGAACACCCCCCAAATGAGCAAACCAAGGATTGCAGCACAGAGGAGCTTACCTTTATTTGATTTTGGGACGTGTATGCGATGGGGCATCAGACTGAATGTGGGAACTTGCGGTTGGGCGATAGAAGTGACCAAAATGAATAAAAAATAACACACTGCATGTAACCAATGAGAGAATAAAGAAAATCGACTTGCAAGGCAAACCCTAATAGTACTTAAGGGGCGGATAGCCCTTCTCATTTGGGCCATGTTCGGTTATTTGTAAAACAGTCAAGGCAAAAAAGGCGGAAAAGGGTATGCCTAACGAAGTACAATTTGCTGGAACCAAGGCAGAAGTTTGTCAAAGGGCAAAGGCTATTCGTAGCCAGTATTTTAAGGATAAGATGTCGGTGAACGACTTCTTGTCTTCCATTATGGACGAGAACAATGGCAACGTTCAGTACAGTGATACTGTTGAACGTGGTGAAACGCTCAAGGTAAACGCTGACGGCTCGTTTGTGATTTATTTGTCCAACGCGACATCACAACTTCGTGACAACTTTACCATTGCCCATGAATTAGGCCATTATTTCCTTCATACGGACATTAAAGCTCCCGGGGACTGTATCCATACACGTAGGGGGAGCAACCGAAAGGAGTGGGAAGCCAATTGGTTTGCCGCAGAGTTGCTTATGCCTGCAGAGGAGTTTACGGCAGCAGCAAAAGAGCACAATAATAATGCGTACCGGCTAGCAACCTTGTTCGAGGTTTCTCCATCCGCAGCAATGGTACGTTTGACGGCTTTGAATCTGGACTAGTTCCCCGCGTCACCACCTCCGCCACTTGACCCCGGGTACGTCCTGGGGCATGCCTCCCTGCGGAGGATGCTTATGAACGAACTTCTTTGGATCGGATTCGCCCTGCTGGACCTTTCCCTGGTCCTCTTGGTGTATCGCCTGTTCGGGCGGACCGGCCTTTTCGGGCTGGTGGTCTTCAATCTGATCATCTGCAATATCCAGGTGCTCAAGACTGTGGAACTGTTCGGCGTGACCGCCACGCTCGGCAACGTACTCTATGCCAGCGTGTTTCTTTCCACGGATATCCTGAGTGAGAAATACGGCAAAAAGGCCGCGCAAAAAGCCGTGCTGCTGGGGTTCACCACCCTGGTCATGACCACGCTGTACATGCAGATCGCCTTACGTTTTGAACCGGCCGCAAGCGACTTTGCCCAGCCCAGCCTGGAGACCCTGTTCGGGTTTCTGCCCCGGGTGGCCCTGGGCAGTCTGTGCGCCTATCTCGTGTCCCAGATGCATGACGTCTGGGCGTTTCACGCCATTAAAAAGCGCACCAACGGACGGCATCTCTGGCTACGCAACAATCTGAGTACCGTATTCAGCCAGCTGTTGGATTCCACGATCTTTTGCGTGGTGGCGTTCTGGGGGCAGTTCGGCTGGCCGGTGTTTCTGGAAATTCTGCTGACCACGTTTTTGTTCAAGTTTGTGGTGGCCGTGGCGGATACGCCGTTCGTGTATTTGGCCAAGCGCATCACGCCCCGGGACGAGCGCGATGAATCCGAACCGGACCTGGGTAGCGTGGCGGACTGCCGCTGAAGCCTGAGCCTGGGGCCGCGCTTGGCTCGGCGTTCGGACGCCAGAAAAAAGCCGCTTCCTCGTTGTGAGGGAGCGGCTTTTTTTTTGCGGACCGGGTTGTGGGATGATCAGTCCGTGACCTTTTTCTTGCTGGTGCGGATGGGCCGCTGACCGGTCACGTCTTCAATGGAATCCCGCAACGGGACGGTTTGCGTCGGGGTTCCCCGGAACCGGACCTTGACGCGGTGCCAGACCGTGCCGTTCACCGTGGCCGTCGAGACAAGAGCCTCCATACCGCGATCGGCCAGCTGGGTGCGCAGGCGTTCTGCGGCGGCTGCATCCTTGGACGCGGCCACCTGGTAGACATAGTCGAAGGTCGGTTCGTCGGGATTCGGTTCCTCGACGGCCGCCTGTGGCGTTGTTTCCGGAGCGGCTTCAGCGGATTCGGGCTTGGCGGTCGGCTGCTTCGTTTCCGCTGCTTCCTCGGTGTCCTTGCTTTCGGTCTGGGCCAGATTGTCGGGGTAGTTCAGATCTTCCGGACGAAGCACCACTTCTTCTTCTGGTTTGGTCTCGGTCGCGTTTCCGGCTTGCTGCGCGGCTGCATCAGCCGGCTGCGTTGCTTCGCCGGATGCGGATTGCCCGGCTGTGTCGTCCTGGCTGCCCACGGTCCCGTGCATCACGGTCACAGGGGCGGGGTCTTCAGGAGTGGCCGCCACATACCCGCGGCCAATGAGCAGTCCGAACAAAAAGAAAATGCTCAGGGCCAGGGCCGCGCCAACGCCGATCCAGATAAGGTCGGAAAAGCGAAGGGTCACGGTATAGGTCTTGGGCTCGCGGCTGCGCCTTCCGGCCACCACCTTTTTTGCCATGGGTTCTCCTTGATTCAAAAAAAGACGTCCCAATGCGTCCGGGACCGGCTCTCCAGGAACCGTCCCGATGATCCGGCCGGACGCACGGCAGTTACATACGTTCGGGCGCGTTCACGCCGAGCAGGTGCAGTCCGTTGGCCAGCACCGAGGCCACGCAGTGCATGAGCAGCAGTCTGGCCCGGCAGGGTTCGGGTTCGGCAGAGACTACATGATGCATTGTATAGTATTTGTGCAGGGTCGAGGCAAGCTCCTGGAGGAAATTACTGATCACATGCGGACTCAGGGTTTCGGCCGCGGCCTGCACCGCATCGGGATACCGCTCCATGATGCGCAGCAGGTCCATGTCCTCTTCGGTGTTCAGGTGCGTGAGGAAGTGTTCCTTGATGGGCGCCGGTCCCATGTTCAGTTCCTCGGCCTTACGGCGCACGGAATGAATACGGGCGTGGGCGTACTGCACGTAATACACGGGGTTGTCCATGGTCTTTTGCTTGACCAGTTCCAGGTCGAAATCCAGCTTGGAGTCGGACTTGCGGGAAAGGAAGATGTACCGGGCCGCGTCCGCGCCGACTTCGTCCACCACGTCCTTGAGGGTTTCGAATTTTCCGGCGCGGGTGCTCATGGCCACTTGTTCCCCGCCTTGGAGCAGGTTCACCAGCTGCACGAGGATGACTTCCAGATCCCCTTTGCGGCCCAGGGCTTCCACCGCAGCCTGCATGCGCGGGATGTAGCCGTGATGGTCCGCGCCCCAGATGTCCACCACGAGATCGAATCCGCGTTGGTATTTGTTGTCATGGTAGGCGATATCCGAGGCAAAATACGTGGTGTCGCCGTTGGATTTGCGCAGCACGCGGTCCTTGTCGTCGCCCAGGTCTGTGGATTTGAACCAGAACGCGCCGTCTTCGGTATAGGCCATGCCGCGCTGTTCCAGGTTGGCGAAGGTCTCGTCCACCTTGCCGTCGTTCACGAGGCTGGCCTCCGAAAACCAGACGTCGTGGTGCACGCCGAACTGACGCAGGTCTTCCTTGATGCCCGCGAGGATGGCGGTCATGCCGTATTCACGGCACAGGTCCACGGCCTGGCGCTCGTCCAGGTCCGGCAGTTCGGGATGCTGGGCCAGCACGCCCGCGGCGATGTCGCGGACATAGTCCCCGCGGTAGTAGTCCTCGGGTTCTTCGGGGCAGCGTTCCAGCGCCTGGAGCACGCGGTAGTGGATGGATTCGCCCAGGATGCGCATCTGGCGGCCCGCGTCATTGACGTAGTATTCAGCTTCCACGTCATGGCCGGATTTTTTGAGGATGCGGCACAGGGAATCGCCCAGGGCCGCGCCGCGCCCGTGGCCAATGTGCAGCGGACCCGTGGGGTTGGCGGAGACGAATTCCACCTGGACGCGCTTGCCGTGGCCCATGTCGGACTCGCCGTAGCGTTCGCCCTGTTCCAGAATGTCTTCCAGGGTCTGCCGCCAGAATTGCGGCGTGAAGAAAATATTCAGGAACCCGGGTCCGGCGATCTCCACATTGCGGATGGCCGGATCCTGTCGGCTTTCCAGCTCTGCGGCGATTTGCTCCGCGATCTGGCGGGGAGCCATTTTTGCTTCCCGGGCCAGCATCATGGCGACATTGGCGGCCAGGTCGCCGAATTTACGTTCCTTGGGCGGTTCGATCACGGCCTTTTCCGGCCAGGACCAGCCCTTGTCCTCCACAATACCCTTGAGCAGGGTTTCCAGATGTTGTTTGGCTCTCATGTGCGTATGATCCTTTGTCCGGCGCGGCTAGGCCAGAGCCTGGGCCATGTCGGAAATGTTTTGCGTGACCAGGCCGTCCAGACCTTTGAGGTTTTGACCGGCCAGTTTGCTGAGCACGTTTTTGGGACCGACCTCCACGAATCGGCGAGCGCCCATGTCCCACATGCCCTGCATGATTTCGATCCAGCGCACGGAAGAGGTCATCTGGCGTTGCATGACCGTGGCCAGCTGGTCGGGGTCGGCCTCGGGCCGGGCCGTCACATTCAAATATACGGGAAAAGTGGGTTCACGCCAATCCAGCCCCTTTATAAATGTGGCGAATTCGTCCGCGGCCTCCTGGATGAGCGGGCTGTGGAACGCGCCGGAAACCGCCAGGGGGACGGCGCGGCCCTTGCGTTCCTTAACAAGGGCGGCGGCACGCTCCAGGGCGTTGGTTCGCCCGGAGATGACGTACTGGGCAGGGGAATTGTAGTTGGCCACGAGCAGCAGTTCGTCGGATTCGGACCGGGCCTGCTCCACCACTTCCTCCACGGCGTCGCGGTCCAGCTTGAGCACGGCGGCCATGCCCTGGCTTTCGTCGCCGCATTCGGCCATGAGTCGGCCGCGCAGGGTCACGGCGCGCACCGCATCCTGGAGTTCCAGAGCACCGGAGGCGGCCAGGGCGGAAAATTCACCCAGGCTGTGTCCGGCCATGGCCAGGGGGGCGTCCGACCCACTGAAGCGCTCGCGGCACAAGGCCCAGAGGTTCAGGTTCACCACGGTGAGGGCGGGTTGCAGGGCGCGGGTGTCGGCCATGTCCTTGGCCTCGCCGTCCCAGTAGATTTCCCGCAGGGGCAGACCGGACTCACGTTCGGCCAGTTTCCAAAGGTCCATGGCCCAGAAGCGGTCCTCGGCAAGGTCGCGGCCCATGCCGGTCTCCTGCGATCCCTGGCCGGGAAAGAGTATCGCGATGTCACTCATGTGGCAGTTCTCCTTGTGGATCTGCGAAATAATGGAATCGGTTTCGTGTCCCCATGGGGCGCGAGCCGTTGTGGGCGCTCCTGCTGTGCGCGGGAGGTGAGTGTTCATTACCGCTTTTGGGCCATGGGTCAAGTTTCCGGTGCATTGCCTCGGGTTCCGGCCCGTAGTACACCGACCCGGCCGGGGTTTGCCGAACGCCCCCGGGGGCA
Source organism: Paucidesulfovibrio gracilis DSM 16080 (assembly GCF_900167125.1). Taxonomy (NCBI): domain Bacteria; kingdom Pseudomonadati; phylum Thermodesulfobacteriota; class Desulfovibrionia; order Desulfovibrionales; family Desulfovibrionaceae; genus Paucidesulfovibrio; species Paucidesulfovibrio gracilis. The sequence goes on along the minus strand of NZ_FUYC01000008.1, from coordinate 76,638 downwards.
TCGGGAAAAGTTCATTGTGATGATTTTGTCAAGACCATACCGGAGGAACCGTGTCGCATGCCGTGAATCAAGCCGCTTCCATGACATCTGCCGCCATGGATCGAGCCGAGCCGCAGGCGCCTGTGCTGGCCGCGGTCTGGAGTACGTCGGGCCGGGTCGGGCCGCAGCGTCTGATTGAGGTGTTGCGTGCCGCGGGGGTGAGTGGAGCCGTACGGCTGTGGGGCTTGCCCCGGGAGGGGGGCGCAGGCCGCGTGTTGACCGTTGCCCTTGCCGGAGCGCACGCCGGAACCAACGACCTTGCCCAGGAACCGGGATGGGGTTCCGAGGAGCGGCTTCGTGCGGTGGTGGCGGTCTGTGGCGGGGCGGATCTGATGGTTGATCCGGAATCCGGGCGCGTGCTGGCGCTGACGGGGTGTCCGGTCAATGCCCGTTCCTTGCTTGGGGAGCGGGTGTCCGGGGTGGATCTGCCGGAGCATCCCGGGGAATGCCTGCTGGGGCTGTTGTCCCGTCGAGGCCCATCCGTAGTACAGGAGGTCGCCGGGGAATGGAGCATGCTGTATTGGGACGCTCCGGCAAAACGGCTGACCTTGGGGTGCGACCGGATCGGCGCGAATGGGTTGTACCATTGCGGCACCAGGGACGGCTTGGCCGTGGCTTCGGTGCCGGGAGTGGCCCTTGCCCTGGCGAATAGACGCCCCCGGGTGGCAGGCTCGGCGCTGTTGGCGGGGCTGGCCGCCGGGGAATGTCCGGTGTCGGAGCAGGGGCAGACCGTGTACACGGGATTGCAGCGCGTGCGGCCGGGCGGCGTGGGCGTGGTGGTCACGGATTCCGATAGTTTAGTTGTTGAAAATGAAAAATACAACCTGCTGGAAAATTTCATTGATCAACCTGTTGACCCCAAAAGATTGCAAAATGATTTGCAAGCCGTGATCCAGGACAGGTTCAGCACGGATGCCCGGCTGGGGCTGGCCTGGACCGGGGGACCAGGGGATCATGCCCTGGCCGCGTTGCTGGGGCGGCACAGGGAGCAGCACACAGGACGCATTCCCCGGGAGGAAGGAATCGGGCTGTTTGCCCTTGAGGATCACGACCAGCCCGGGCGCTGTGCTGATCCCGCGGCCGAACGGGTCGCGGCTGACCTGGGGCTGAAGCTGCATGTGGTGCCTTGGCCCGACCATGCCGCCGTGGAGCAGCAGCGGGCCAGGTTGGTGCGGGCGGCTGGCCTGCCCCTGGTCCGGCCCTTTCCCGCCCTGCAAATGGGCCTGCTGGCCCGGGCCATGCGGGAGCAGGGCGTCAGCTTCGCCTGCACCGGCCGAGGGGCGCGTTCCCTGCTGGGCGTATCACGGCGTATGGCCCGGCAGGCTGCCCAAGCCTTGGAACGCCGACGTCGCATCCTGCCCGCGTTGTTGGTGCGGCGCGCGTTGGATCCGGACGATTCCCTTGGGACGACCATCAAGGACGGAGTGGCTCTGGCGCTCCAGGCCATGACCCCCAGGCCGTACCGATCCACCCGTGAGCAGGTGAACATTGAACTGCTCTCCCACCATGCGCCCGGCGCGGACCACGTCCAGTTGCTGGAGTGGTACAAGGGCGCCTTTTCCTGGCGGGAAATGAACAGTCTGCGCCGCATGCAGGTGCAGCGTCTTACGCGCAGCCCTGGCCCGGCCCGGCACGCCGCACTGACCCTGGCTGCCAACCTGGAAGGCGTGCGACTCACGTTTCCGTTGTTGGACCACTCCCTGGCGCGCTACCTCCGCCTGCCTCTGAGCAGGCGGCTCCATCGGGGACGCGAATGCCCTTTGCTGTTGGATGCGGCCGCATGCCCCGGCGCATCGGACCCGCAGGCCGCCCCGCCAGACGCGACGATTTATGCCCTGGCCTCGGTACCGGCCCGGGACGATGCCGCGCTGCTGGATTCCCCGCTGCTTGGAGCGCTGTTCGCCGATGTTCCCGCCCTGCTGGAGGATCTGCGGCGGCACCGCAAGGACGGGCGATTCCGCCATGTGGCGTCCATGCTGGACACATTGGTGGAGTGGGAACGGCTCTGTGGAGTGGTCTTGGAGTGATTGTTTCCGAGCGCGTCAGGGGGTGATGCCCCGTTCCCGCAGCTCGCGCAGGGTTTGCTCCCGGCGTTGGCGCAAGGGACCGCTGTCGCAGCGTTGCCCCACGGGCTGGCTCAGGCTGATGCCGAACATGGAGCCGCCTCCGGTGGACGTTCCGGCGCCCACGGCAATATCCGGTCTGGTATCTGCGGGCGTGTCGCACTCCACAATGGCCCTGTCCAGGTCGTGCAGATATCGCCGCACGCCTGCGTCGGTCATTTCTGTGGGGTCGTGTTGCAGCAGGGGATGGGAACCGCCTGTGGCGCAGCCCCACAATCCTGACGTGCAGAGCGTCAGAAGCAGCGCCAATACAAAGGATCGGACGGGATTGCGCCGGAACGCGCCGGAAGGAAAAGAGGAACTGCGCATAATACATCCTTGGCCTGGCCCCGGGCCGGGGCGATTCAAAGCAAATGCACCCGGGGATCCACCGTGGGCAACAGGGGGTCTTCGTTCTTGCCTTCCAGAGAGGTGGCGATGTGCGGGGCGTCCATGCCCTGCTCCCGGGCCAGCGCGGCCAGATCCATATCCTTGGGCGGGATGGGCCGGCGCTTGGCATCAAAAATGATCCGCACCGTGGGCAGCAAAGGTTCCTCGGGCGCGCCCTGGACAACCACACCGCTTTCGCCGGTACTCAGGCGCACCAGGGTGCCGATGGGATAAATACCCAGGCAACGGATGAAGCGTTCCACCATGCCCGGGGCAAAGTCGGTCTCCCGAATGCCGTACATGATGCGCAGGGCTTTGCTGGGTGGCATGCCCGCCTTATAGACCCGCTTACTGGTAAGGGCGTCGTACACGTCGGCCACGGCGATGATCCGCCCGAACAGGCTGATTTCGTCTCCCCGCAGGCCCGAGGGATAGCCGGAGCCGTCATGTTTTTCGTGGTGGTCCAGCACGCCGCGGAGGATGTCCTTGTCCGCGCCCCGCACTGTGCCGAGCAGTTCATGCCCCTTGCCGGGATGGCTGCGCATAACCTCGAATTCATCTTCCGTCAGTCGTCCGGGTTTATTCAAAATGGCGTCCGGTATCAGCGCTTTGCCCACGTCGTGCAGCACCCCTGTCTGGCAGAGCCTGCGTAAGTCGGCGCGCTCCAGGCCCAGGGATTTGCCAAACACAGTGGCCACAACCGCCACGTTGACGGAATGGTTGAAGGTATATTCATCAAATGATTTGAGATACTTTAGAGCAAGGAGCGCATCCTCGTTGCGCATGACCGAGTCCACCAAAGCCGCGGAAAGCTCCACGGCCTGCTGCATGTCCACGGGGTTGCCCAGGCGGGCGTCGTGCAGCATCCCCCGAGAGAATTCCACAACCCGCGCATGGATCTGGCGGGCGGTTTCGATTTCCTTTTTCAGGGGGACATGGCGCAATTGGGCGCGGATGCGCTGCTCCGCCTCGGCGCGGTCCTCGGGGATATGGGCAAAGCGTTTGGCCAGGCTGGGTCCGCTGTGTTCCGGTTCGCCGGAGTCCACGAACACGGTGGCGTAGCCCTCGTCAACGATGCGCTGCACCTGGTCCTGGGAGCGGATGCGGCCTGCCGAGGAATAGACAAAGGGACGGTCGATCCAGGAAAGCCCGGTATCCACCACCAGCATGCCGGGTTTCAGGTCATTGACGGGAATTTCTTTGATCATCGGCTCTCTGGCTCCGGGCGGACAAAGGCGGATCCAACGGGTCTCATTTCAAACGATATCGTACTGTAACGCAATCGTGTATACTTGTCTGTACTACCTAAGAGGGAATTTGGCGTCCGCTGCTTTTGGCTGGACGCGGATCATGCTTGACGGGCCTTTGTGCCTGGGGAACAACAGCGTATGAAGGAAAATTTGTTGGAACGGTTGTTGTGCCGTCCGGGCGTGGCCGAGCTGTTGCGACAGTTGGGCAATGTGCTGGTTTTGACGCCGGCGGGCAGGGTTCTTCTGGATTGCGGCGTTGTGGATGTTCCGGCGGGGGATGCTGCCCGGCCCGTTTGTTTTGACGGCCGGGAGCTGGGCCGTGTGGCGGGAGCAAATGCGGAATTGGGTGCGTCCTTGCTGGCGCATCTGGCCCGGGAAGGGGAAATGGCCCTGACCGCGCGTCAGGAGGAGGATGAACTCCGCGAAGTGCTCCTGGCTCTTTCTTCGGAATTGAATCTGGAGCGGCTGCTCTGCCGGATCATGGAAGCGGCCTCCCGGCTGCTGAACGCGGACCGGGCCACGCTGTTTCTGCACGATGCGGACAAGGGGGAGCTGTGGGCGCCCGTGGCCCTGGGCGAGCAGGGCGGAAGCATCCGTATTCCCGAGGATCGCGGCATAGCCGGGCAGGTCTTTGCTTCCGGCGTGCCGGTGAATATCGAGGACGCCTACCGGGACGAGCGGTTTGATCCGCAAACCGACCGGCGGACAGGGTATCGGACCCGATCCCTGCTCTGCTGTCCCGTGGTGAACAAGCAGGGGCGCGTCATCGGCGTGATCCAGGCCTTGAACCGTCATGGCGGCCCGTTCACGGGCCGGGACCAGACCCGCTTACTCGGGTTTGCGGCCCAGGCCTCCATTGCCATTGAAAATGCGCGGCTCTACCACCAGATGGAGGAGCTGGTGCGCGAACGCACCCGTGAGCTGGATGATGCCCTGGCCCGGCTTTCCGGGGAATTGGAGGCGGCGGCGCGCTACGTGCGGCGGCTGTTGCCCGCGCCCTTGGACCATGGGGAGGTATGCTGCTCCTGGCGGTATGTCCCCTGCCATTCCCTGGGCGGTGACGCCTTTGGGTACCGCTGGATCGATGACGATCATTTCGCTATATATCTCAACGATGTGAGCGGGCATGGAGTGGATGCGGCCCTGCTCTCGGTGTCGGTCATGAACGTGCTGGAGTCGGAAATGCTTTCAGGGGTGGATCCGCGTGACCCCGGGCAGGTGCTTTCCGCCTTGAACAACGCCTTTCCCATGGATCGGCATGGGAATATGTTCTTTACCATGTGGTACGGGGTCTGGCGGCCCAGCCGGTCCGAGCTGGTGTTTTCCTCGGGCGGCCATCCTCCGGCGCTGCTGCTGCGCCACGGCGAGTGTCTTCGGCTGGGAGTGCCCAATCTGTTACTCGGCTGCCGGGCGGATCAGGAGTACGAGTCCGCCGCCCAAACCATCCGGCCCGGGGATCGCCTGCTGGTGTATTCGGACGGGGTGTATGAAATCGAGAAGCGCGAAGGGGGCATGTGGACCCTGGATCGGTTTGCGCGGTACATGGCCGAACCCGGCAGCTCCGGAGCCGGACATCCCACCCTGGATCAGCTCATGGACCACACCCGGTCCATGTCCGGGCGGGACGGCTGGGAGGACGATTTTTCCATTGTGGAGGCGCGGTTCGGCTGAGATCCGGTCTGGGGTTACACCCCGGCGAAACGACAGAGCGCCTCGAGATCGCGGCCCTGAAGCAGGGGCAGGGCTTCGGCAACGGTCGCGTCGTCCCAGAGCCACCAGGCCACCTGGTCCATGCGCTCCTGATCCTCGGGGGAGAATCGGTACTTGCAGATTTTGCCCGCACCGACCACCACGGCATAGGGCGGCACGTCCCTGCTGATCACGGCCCGCGCCCCAATGACCGCGCCATGCCCGATACGTACGCCGGGCAGGATCAAGGCTTCGTAGCCGATCCAGACCGCGTGGGAAATGACGGTATCGCCTGCGGGTTTCCACGCGGATTCGGCCTGAGGGAAAAAATTGAAGCTGTAGGGCGTGAGCCGGGAGAGATCGTGTCCATGGTTGCCGCCGAGCAGGATGCTCATGCCGGAGGCAAACTGGCAGAAGTTGCCCACCGTGAGACGGTCCACGGGGATCCCCTGCCAGGAATCCAGGTTCGCGGCCGCATACCGTACCCGTTCCTGAAAAGGCTCGCGGTGGTGGAAGCCGCTGTAAAAGCTGTGCCGCCCCTGGTCCAGGACAATGGCGGCGTGCTCACGAACGTCCGGGTCCATGTCGAGGCGTTGTACGTCGGTGAAGTTGGTGAATTGGTGAGGCATTGGTGCGGTCTTGATGATGTTGGTGGCTGGTGGATATTCGAAAAAGGGACGATGCAGGACCAGGATGCGGCGCTTTTGGAAAACAGGCAATGCCGGCGGGCGGGAGTGACCGCAGGGAGGGCGTATTTTTGGGGAGGCGAGGGGAGCCGCGATCAAGCGTGCTTCAGGGGCGTTTGTCCCCGGCGCCCAGGCAGAGGGAGTCCAGATCGCCCTGCAATTTTTCCATCTTCACATACTCTTCGGCTGCGCGACAGTAGAGCCAGTATTGGTTGCGGCCCAGGAGCCAGTCCATGCGCTTGAAAAAAATAGCGGCCGGGGCTGCCGATTCCGTCAGTTCCGCAAGCAGGGTTTCCTGGGGATTGATGGTGGCTTCGGCCACCAGACGGCCCGAGCCGGGACCATGGTCTTCGGCATGCAGCGAGGTTGCGGGGTCGGGTTCTGCCGTGCGCCGCAGCCGCAGCACGGAGCCGTCGCCCGAGGCGCGTACGTCAATATACCAAAAATCCGCGTGTTCCCGGTGGAACATGGTATCCATGCCCGCTCGCTCGCGCCAGGCAATGACCCCGCCGCGTCCGGCCAGGATGTGGTATCCGGCATGGGCCAGCGTGAACACGCGTGTTGCCGCGGCAATGGCTTGATCCGTGGAAACGCCGGGATATTCCATGGTGCGCTGGGTGTCGTATTGCCGCCGCAGGGAGGCCAGATCCCGTTCCGAATCAGGAACGGCCGCGTGATTGGCGCAGCCCGCTACGACCAGGGTCGAAAACAGGCAAAACAGAATCCGGACACACCGCACTGTTTTGCCGAATGCGCGGAATGAAGCCGCGGTCCGGGGGCTGTGCTTCCCGGTCCGAAAAGCGATATGGGGCATGGGTTCTCCTGGGAGGAGACCACAGGGACGGAATCAGCCGTGGCTTTCCGCTGGTTCGCCGTGGCCCGCCTCGTGCTCGGGCGCAGCATGATTGTGCCGCTCAATGTCAGGAGCCTGAAGTAACCCTGCTTCGTAGGGTTTGTCCAGCTTCTGCCCCAATGTGGGAGCCAGGCTCACAGCGCCGACGATGATGGCCGCAAAGAGGAGGAAGGAAAAGAATTTCTTCATGGACATGCTCCTTTGGTTTCCTGTCCGGAATGCCGATTCGGGCGGAACGTGGAAATTTTTTGCATCAAATATCGTAGTTCTGAAAAAAAGGCCATACCCGGGCCATGGAACCCTTTTCCCCTGGGCTGTCGGTCCGTTCCAACCGCAACAGGCCTGCGTGTCACAAGGGATGCGCAGGTTCCTTTTTATGCAGCATACCTGCTTTCCTTTGTGCATTGAATCGTATATGAGAAATTGAATCATATTGAATGCCGGATGGTTGGTATGTGCAAAAGAACGCAAAGAATACCGCCGGAGCACAAGCCGGGAGCGCGGGCCGCGCTGTTGCGGATGGCTTGGTTGCTGTTGCTGCTCTGGTGCGGTGTCGGAGTGGGATGCGGTCCTTCGGGAACACCGGAACAGGCCGTGGAATCGGCCATGTGCGCCTTTGCCCGGCTCGACGCCGTGGGCATGGAGCATTATCTTTGCGTGGAGTCCGGTATTTCCCTGGCCGCCCTGCGTGCGGGCATGGCTCAGACGCGGAGCCAGGGGGCGGGCATCGAGCTGTGCGACATGCGTTATGAATTGGTCGAACGCAACGCAGACCACGCACGGGTGCGCATGACGGGCATCATCCTGGCCGACCATCCCACCCAGGGACCCACGCGGGAGCAACTGGACGAAGTGGTTTCCTGCCGGGTGGAGCAAGGGCGCTGGAAGGTTTGCGGTCCCCTGCTCTGAGTCGTGAATTCAATGGGTTGGGAGATCCCGGTCGCGTTGACCCCGAGCAGGTTTCCCGCTACCTGGGGTGGGAGCGATATTCGGATCATTCCAAGGAGAAAAAAATCATGAAGCAGTTGTCCAAGCTCGTTTGCCTGGCTCTGACCCTGGCTGTCCTGGCCTTTGCGGTGGGGTGCAACGGTGAAGAGCAGCAGCCCGGCGATCCCCTGGCCGTGGCGCGCAAGGCCGTGGAAGTTTCCCTGGCCTTTGACCTGGACGGCCTGAGCGCCTTGTCCTGCGAGGATATGCGTCGCCAGATTGAGGAACAGCGTGCGGACTTTGAGGAAACCATGAACATCCTCAAGGGCATGGGCGTGGACCTCAGCCAGGTGCGGTACGATATGAGCGCGGTTACGTTTGAGTTGATCAAGCAGGAAGAATACACGGCCACGGTTCACATGGGCGGGGTGCTCAGTGTGAAGGTGCCGGGCCTGCCCGAAGAGTCCCAGGAGCAGGACCAGGACATTGAAATGCGCAAGGAAAACGGAAAGTGGTACGTATGCAGTGAGATTCAGCCCTAGCAGGGTTGGGTAACACGCGGCCGGAGGGGTTTTTCATCTTCTGAGCGCGTATTGATGCAAAGCTCCCGCCTTCAGGCTTTGGCCCGGAGGTGGGGGCTTTTTGCGTGCCGTGCCGCAGGATGGTGCGTCGCCGGAAAAGGCGGTGCGTGCGCCACGCCGGTTGGCGGCATGCGTGGAGCGCGCTGCCGGACTGCAGCGCATGGACCTCGGGGCATGCCCAAGCACGGTCCTGCATTTTGTATCGGACCGAATACGGTGTGGAGAACGTGCAATCGGCCGAAGGGCTTGCACTGATGGGCTGATGGGCGTAATTTGAGAACACTGTTAACTTCATCCCGCCATGCATGGGCAGAGCATCGCGGTATGGAACAAGGGCTGAGGGGGCTGCACATGCGGGGGATGATGGATCGGGAAGAGTGTGAGCCAGGGACGATCCAACGGAAGGCGATAAGGCGGCTTGTGGCGTTGGGAGTCATGCTGCTGTGTGTTCTGGGCCTTGCCGCGAATGTCGTTGCCGGGGACCAGCAAGGCGCAACGCCCCAGGAAGTGCTGCTGACCACGCACGAGCGGTGTCCGTACGGGTGTTATGACGAAGCAGGCTATTTTGATGGTACGGCGGTCCGCATGGTGCGGCAGGCTTTTGAATGTATGGGCATTTCAGTCCGGATTCTGGTGGTGCCGTGGAAGCGGGCGCAGAAAATGGCCTGGGATGGGCATGTGGACGGATTTTTCGCGGCATCGCACAATGCCGAGCGGGAACACAAGGGCGTGTTTTCCGAGGTGGTGGCCGGGCAAAAGTGGAACTGGTATCTGCTCAAGACCAGCCAATGGGATCCATTCTCCCCGGAATTTCGGTCAACCGCTTCGGTGGGGGCGTTTCAGGGAGCCAACATGCTGCACTGGCTACGGGAAAATGGCTACAATATCGGTGCGGCGCCAAGATCGCCGGCGTTGCTTTTGGAAATGCTGCTGGACGGACGCATTGACGCGGCCTTGGGCAGTGACCAGGCCATGGGCTTGTTGTTGGAGGAGCGGGGACTGCGTGAGTCCGTGCGCGAATTGGCGTTTCGCAGCATGCCGTTGGCCGTGTGTTTTACCCGGGATTTTGCCCAGCGGCGGCCGGAAGTGGTGCGCGGGTTCAACGAATGCGTCCGGCGGATTCGGGCCGCCATGGACAGCGGACCGGAGTGTCCCTAAGGCGGAGTTGGAAGTCGGTTGACCCCGAAGCGACGGCATGCGTATAGCTTGGCACAGGTAACCGCAACCGGAGAAGGTCATGCCGCGACAATGTCTTTTTTTATTTCTTATGCTTTTCCCTCTTTGTGTTTCCTCGGCTTGGGCCGCGCCGGAACCCGGCACTCCCGAGTACGCCGCCCGTATGGTCTATGAGGGCGGCCACACGCTCAATTTCGCCATGATGGCGGACCATGCCTGCATGACCGAGCAGGACCGGGAGGAGCTGAAGACCTTTTTCGCTTCCCAGATCGAGGAACTGCGCCGGGCCGGTGTGGATTACGACGCTGTCGGCTATGATTTTTCCCAGGTGGTCTACACGCTGGTGGAGCAGGACCGCGACCTGGCCCGTGTGCGCATTGCGGGTCCATACGCCATTATTATGCCCACGGGTACGGAATGGGACGAGGATCCCGACGTGATCATCGTGCAACGGATTGACGGTCAGTGGCGCATGTGCGGGGATCAGAGCCGGGCCAATATGCCGCTGGCCGAATACCGGGCCTGGCTGGAGGGTTCCGGGTCCGTGGCCGGGCAGGCACCTGTTTCGGGTCCGTCGCCCGTGGAAGTGACCCGCGCGTTTTGCGAGGCGGTCTACCGCATTGATGCACACACCATGGAAGCCAATATGTGTCGGGCCATGCGCGGTGCCGGATTGGTGGAAATGGCGGAAAACGCCCGAAAGGAATTTGATACCATGGGTGTGGACTGGAGCAAGGTGCAGCACGATTTTACGGGGCTGCGCTATGAGCTGGTGCGTCAGGAAGGCGGCATGGCCGAGGTCCGGTTGACCGGATCCTACGTGCGCACGCATCCCGTGATCGGCGGCAAGGAGCAGCAGGAGGACCAGGTCTTCATGCTCCGGGCCGAGGACGGACGCTGGGTGGTCTGCGAGTGAGTCGCCGCGTCCCGCCGCTGTACAGGCGGGACACGGGGTGGTGTCTGACGGCAGGCTAGAAAGGCTGCTCTTTTTCCATGGCCGCGATCATGGCTTCCACAGCCTGGGTGGTGATGTCCTGCAGGCCTTCGGCCAGGATTTGCGAGGGGGCGTCGTCCTTGAGCACAATGGGACGTTCCACGACCCCGGTGTGCGTGGCAGCGTAGAGCTGGTCGCCGCCCCTGGTGAGCACGTAGCGGATTTTCATCTGTGTTTTCCAGGTGCTCAGTCCCACTTTGTCCAAACGTATTTCCAGGATCTGTCCGCTGGCCACAAAGCCTTGGCCCGCGGTTTTCAGACTGGACGCGTAGGCGCATTCACAACCCCGGCTTTTCATTTCCTCAAGCAGGGCGCGTGTGGCCCAGTCGCCCACGTCCGATCCGGGCGAATATGCGCTGGTTTCGTCCCGTGTGCCGAGCACCTGCGGGGATGGCCGCTGGTCCTCGAACGCGGCGATGGTCATGTCCCAGCGGCACCAGGGTACGTCCGAAAGCTTGGCCGGATAGGTCAGCGGAACCACGCTGCTTCCGGCGCATCCAGCCAGGGCCAGGAGCAGGAGCAGCGCCACGGCATGGACCCGGCTCGGAAAATGCGGGAAAAGGGATTTCACGATGACACTCCTATGGGCTGAATTGATGATCTTCGGGACATACCGCGAGCATCGGAAAAAGTGAACCATGCCCGCGGGCTGGTCTGTGCGGGGCTTGCGCTCCCGGGGTACGGGATTGGCTGGCGCGTGCTTTTGGTGTATGCATGGTTGATGGGAACAAGTCCGGCATTGCCGCAACGTTCGAGGTGATTGTGCAGGTACGACACACGCTTTTAAGTTTGATGCTGGTGTTGGCGCTGGCAGCGCCGACATGGGCGCGGGGACCGGTGTCCGGCCTGGTGGTGGATTCCTCGGGTCCGCTTTCCGGCGTGCGGGTGGAATCCGTGGAAACAGGCGAGTCCACCGTCACGGCGGGGGACGGCAGGTTTCGTCTGCGCATCTCCCGGTCCGGCACGGTGAGCCTGCGTTTTTCCCGGCAGGGCTATAAAACCCTGACCCGGAAAATCGAAGAAGCGGCCACGGATATTATAGTTTCCATGAAGCCCCGTCGTTGAGCGCATACTCCGCTTGCGTACTTCCTTTTTTTGCTCCATTATGCCTGGATCGTCAAAACTGTTCCTCAGGACAGGGCATATCAATGACTAGAAAAATACAAGTTCTTGTTGTGGATGATCAGGCGCTGGTGCGTCAGACCATGACCGATATTCTGGAATCCGATCCCCAGATTCAGGTCATGGCCACGGCCGCGGATCCGTATGTCGCTGCGGACAAACTGCGCCGGTCGATCCCGGATGTGATCACCCTGGATATCGAGATGCCGCGCATGGACGGGCTGACCTTTCTGCGCAAGATCATGTCCCAGCATCCCATCCCCGTGATCATTTGTTCTTCCATGGCCGAATCCGGCAGTGACAACGCGCTCAAGGCGTTGGAATACGGCGCCGTGGAAATCGTAACCAAACCCAAGGTGGGGACCAAGAAATTCCTCGAGGAATCGCGCATCCGGCTCTGCGATGCGGTCAAGGCCGCTGCCCGCGTCCAACCTCGGAAAAAGGAAATCTTCACTGCCGCGGAGGCCAAGGTCCGGCCCAAGCTGGATGCGGACGTGGTCATTGCCAAGGGCAAGGGCTACACCATCTCCACCACGGAGAAGATGCTTGTGGTGGGCGCGTCCACGGGCGGCACCGAGGCGCTGTCCCAATTTTTGCAATCCTTGCCCCTGGGCTGCCCGGCCGTGGCCATTGTGCAGCATATGCCGGAAGGCTTTACCGCCCGTTTCTCCGAGCGGCTGAACCAGATTTGTCGCATTACGGTCAAGGAAGCCCAAGACAACGACACCATGCTGCGCGGCCAGGCGCTCATTGCTCCGGGCAACAAGCACATGCTGCTCAAACGGGCGGGCGCGCGGTACTATGTGCAGGTCAAGGATGGTCCGTTGGTCTCCCGGCACCGTCCCTCCGTGGACGTGTTGTTCCGTTCCGCGGCCCAGTATGCGGGCAAGAACGCGGTGGGCGCCATTATGACGGGCATGGGCGACGACGGCGCCAAGGGCATGAAAGAGCTGTTCGAAGCGGGCGGCTGGACCATTGCTCAGGATGAAGCCACCTCCGTGGTTTTTGGCATGCCCAAGGAAGCCATTCGCCTGGGTGGGGTTCGGGAGGTGCTGCCGTTGGGGTCCATTTCATCGGAAATGGTGCGCCGGGCCTTGTCGGGCTGGGACTGACGCTTCCGTAGGCAGGGGAAACAAAAAACGGGACGAATGCTTTCGTCCCGTTTTTTTGTCACATATCAAATTTTCGTCCGCACGTGCCCGCCACATCCAGATGCCGGTTGCGCTGGAGGCGCATCCACATGAGCAGATCCTCGGGCAGGGCGCGCCACGTGCCGCGGTTTTCGCGCTTCCAGGCGGGCAGTCCCTGCTCGCGTACCAGCCGCACGATTTCCTTGGGGTTCTCCCCCACGGCCATGCAAATGGCCTTGGCCCCCTTGATGCAGATCCGGTCGTTCATGCGCGGCACTCCGTCACGGGATGGATGTGCAGCCAAAAGGATTCGCATCCTTGGAATTGATGAAGAAAATCCCGGCAGGCATCCCGGGAGCGCAGCACGGCCCGCCGCCCTTGCAGGGAACCGAAATGCCGCCCGAGCAGCACGCATCCGCTGGTGTCTTCCACGGTATTGCCGGGGTGAAACAAAATCCGGCTCCGTCCCGGAACGTTGCGAACCTCGAAGGTGTTGCCGAAGCGCTGGGAGTGTGTCCGTTGGCAATGGTATTCTCCCGCGGGTATGCTGGAAACAAATTGCCGATTGTCCAAAGATGGCGGCTCCAACGTGCAGCACAGCACCAGCCCCCGCACGCGGAGCGCGCCCAAGGTGCCGTTGGTGGAGTCCTCCAGGCGAACGATTTCCACCTGAGAATGCATGTATCCTCCTTTGTTGCTCTTTTTAACAAAAAATCCGATAGATATCGGCAGAACCTGTGACGGTTGGCGTGCTCCGGGACAGGAGCGCGCCGTTCTCGGCCCCGGGATACGTTATAGCGATTTGACAAACGTAGTGTCAAATAATTTTGTCAGAAAGCATTAGACAAAGAGCCAAGCCCGCGGGTATGCTCCATTATGCAAAATGAGCGGAAATCCAATCCGGAGGGGGCATGGCGTTCACCGATGAGCTGCGAAATCGATTGAAGGAACTGGTGGGCAAGGGCAAGCCGTTTCCCAACAAGAAGCGTATGGCCGATGCTCTGGAGGTGGATCCGTCCCAATTGAACCGGTTTCTTTCCGGAGAGCGGGGGCTGACCGTGGACTCCCTGGGGCGCATTTTGGACCGGCTGGGGGCGCGGCTGGCGTTTCCCGATGACCCGGACGATGCGACGCGGGAAGTCTGTTTCGTGGTTCCGGAGCGCTCCCAGGTGGGCCGGGAAGCTCCGCCGCCGGATTCCGAGGATTACATCGCCGTCCCTCTGGCTGCCTCGCCCGTGGCCGCGGGACCGGGCCTGATCCCCGAAGATAAGATCGACGGCTGGGTGCTGGTCTGGCGGCATCACGAGGCCGTGCGCTTTCGGTCCAACATGGTGGCCGTGCAGATCGGCAAAAATGAACTCTCCATGATTCCCACCCTGCACCCCGGCGACATCGTGCTTGTGGACCGCAATGAACGGGATCCCGTTCCCGCGGGGAAGATCATGCTGGTCACCGAGCCGGGCGGCGACGACGCCGGAGCCATGGTCAAGCGCGTGTCCACCCACAAAACCTCCGAGGACATCGAATTGATCTTTTATTCCGACAACAGCCGGGATTTTCCGCCCATGGTCTATCGCCTGGCCCGCGATTACGACGACGACATCACCCGCGCCATTGTGGGCAAGGTGGTCTGGGCCTGGAGCGATATGACGAGAAAGTAACCTTCCGCCCCTGGCGCACCGCGTTGTTTTGCGGTATCACTTCCGGGTGACCACCTGGTCATTATTACCCGAAAAGGAGCGCCGCCATGAACACCGGAAAAGCCCTCAGGCTGGATCGGATCTTCAACCGCAACACCCGCCGCACCATCGTGGTGCCTATGGACCACGGCGTGACCGTGGGACCGATTCAGGGACTGGAAGACATCCGGGAAATGGTCACCCGGTTGGTCAACGGCGGAGCCAACGCCGGGCTGGTCCATAAGGGATGCGTGGCCTGCGGGCATCGGTCCGAGGGACGGGACTTCGGACTGATCGTACATCTTTCCGCCAGCACCAGTCTTTCTCCCTTTCCCAACCGCAAGGCCTTGGTCACCACCGTGGAAGAAGCGCTGCGCATGGGCGCGGACGGCGTGAGCGTGCATGTGAACATCGGGGACGAGAACGAGTCCGTGATGTTGGAACACCTGGGAAGCACCGCAGAACGCGCCGACTATTGGGGCATCCCTCTGCTGGCCATGGTCTATGCCCGCGGACCCAAGATCCGCAACGAGTACGAGCCTGAGGTTGTGGCCCATTGCGCCCGTGTGGGCATGGAACTGGGCGCGGACATCGTCAAGGTCAATTATACGGGTTCCGTGGAATCGTTTGCCCATGTGACGGAGAGCTGCTGCGTACCGGTGGTCATTGCCGGCGGGGAAAAGCTGGATTCCACGCAGGATCTTCTGGAAATGGTCAAGAATTCCCTGATGGCCGGAGGAGCCGGCCTTTCCGTGGGACGCAATGTGTTCCAGCATGACGACCCCACCGGACTGGTACGTGCGCTGCACCACATCGTGCATGAGAACGGTTCGGTTGACGAAGCCATGCGCCTTCTGGAAAACTGACCGGAAACCAAGGAGAGCCATGTTTCCCGAACTCGTATACGCGTTGCTTTGCCGGGATGTGATTGTGGACCGCGAATCCGGTTCCGCGTCCTTTATCCGAGCTTTTGAACACGGCACCGTTCCCAGCCTGCCCGCCACAGTGCCGTCCTGCTTTATCGTCACCCTTTGGGAGACCGGCCCGAACAGCAGCGGGTTCACCATCGGACTGAGCCTGGTGGCGCCGGACGGCACAGAAACCGACCTGGGCAGCAATCAGGTGCAACCCACAGGAGCCACTCTGCACAAGGTCAATTTCCAGCTTCCGGGGTTGAACGTGTCCCAGGAAGGGCGGCATACCATCAATCTTTCCGTGACGCAGGATGGGGAACAACGCCTGGTCAAGGGGTTGCCCCTCTACGTGTTGCCCCAGGAACAGTCCTGAGAAATGGACCAAAGGCGGCCATTGGCCTGACCGACTTTCTCCGCCCGAAGCGGGGGAAACGGCTCGCAGGGTTTTCTTTCCATGTGGAGGAACGCTGCGGGCTTTTTTTTCGCATACACAAGAAAATGTGGTTGAATGGTCCGCAGCCACGGCAAAGCAGCAACATGGAACGATTACGGACTTCAGACGAACATTCTTTTGTGGTACCACAAGGGGAAGGGGGATCAGCGCATGAGCACGCGACAGGGCGTTGCCGCCCGTTTTTCCATGCGGCTTGCCGCGGCGACCGGGATATTGTCCTGGATGCTGTTGTGTTCCGTGGTCCAGGCGAAGCAGTCTGTTCTCATTGTCGGTGATGATGACTACCCGCCGTACTCGTACCTGGAGAATGGAAGCAACCAGGGAATATACCACCGGATATTGGAGCGCGTGTTCGCGGCCATGCCCGAATATGACGTGGAGGTACGCCTCTATCCCTGGAAACGCGCCCTGCGCATGGTGGAGCAGGGCCGGGCTTTAGGGGTTGTCCCGCCCTATCTGGGGTATGAGGAGCGGCCCTATCTGGCTCCCTATTCCGATCCGATTCTGGAGGAGATCACGGTCGCCTGGTGTCGCGATGACGCTGGCATGGAGCCGGGAGCCGCGTTCCCAAAGGATTATGACGGCGTCACCTTCGGCCTGAATACCGGTTTTCACGTGGTGGCCCGGCCGTTCCAGCGGGCCGTGCAACAGGGTCGCGTCAGCGTGGATCCCGTACCCGGAACCCGGCGCAATATTGAACGCATGCTGCTGGGGCGTGTGGATTGTTACATCAACGACCGTCGTTCCATTATCTGGACGCTCCACGAGATTGCAACACAGGAAGGAAGCGCCCGCATCAAGGGCGTGCGTGAAATTTCCGAAGTGGCCCGTTATGCCGGACACATCGGGTTTTCTGCCCGTCGAGCCGAGGCCCGGGATTTTGTGGCGCGGTTCAACACCGAGTTGCGGCGGCTTCGCGAAACCGGAGAGATTGATGCCATTGTGGAGGCCTATATGCGAGAGGCCACGGAAGCGGTGAACCACCTGGCCCGGTAAGGCGGGAAAAGGCGAAAGACTGGCGGGACAGGCCGTGCGCGGACCAGAACCGCTGGAAAACGGTCCCTGGTCCACGCACGAACACAGTTATTGTTGGTTTTCAGCAGGCCGATCCATTGTCCCCTGGTCCGGGGATTCGGCAGCGGGCGTCTCCTGAAGGGCGCCGCCCAGCTCCTGATTCATTTCATATTCCATTTTATCCAGCAACAGTCTGGACATGTTTACGATTTGTTCGAGACCTTCGCGAACCACCTGTTCCTCAAAGGCTTTGTCGTCGCCAAGGTCGATGAGCGGGGTTTGCCCCTCGGCATCGCCCTGCATTTTCGGCTCCTGGGTTCGGCCCGTGAGTTGGTCGATGCGGCGGGCCTGTTTTTCCAGGCGGGCTTCCAGGGTGTTCAGCCGTTCGGTCAGGGTGGCCACCTCGGTTTTCAGGGTGTCCACTTGGGAGGATGCTTCGGGAAGCACGGCAGCCGCATCTTCCGTGAGGTCGGGAGATTGCACTGTTTCGGCATCCAGGTTGGGCTGCTCCAACCCCTCCACCTGCGAAAAGTCTTTGGGATCTTCGGTTCCGCCCTGTTCCACGGTGCAGCCCGCGAGCAGGGACAAAGCCGCCAGCAAAGCGGCGCAAAGCATAAAATGGCGCATTGTTCCTCCGTATCTCGGCCAGTGGTGCCGGGCCGTGTGATCGCCTTTGGACATAACCTCGGGCATGGAAACCATGATCCGGGCTTCGGGCCAGGGCCGCTTCCTGCGGCAAACCCTCGGACGCCCTGATCCATTGGTACCAGAATGGGCAGGCTCTTGTCGAATACATTGCAGGGGTTGACCACTGGACGCGCCCCGCGGGAACGCGTATTTATCTATACCGTACTGTTGAAAACGGATTTTGCACGAGCACATGCCCCATTGCCCGGCTCAACATCCAGGAGGTTCCAATGGCCCTGGTTCCGTGTCCCTTACAGCGGATCCCCTTGTCTGCTGGTTGTCCCTGCCTGAAATCCGCTGCGGCCCGGGTGCTGCTTTGTGCGCTGGCCGTGTGCTTGCTTTGGCCCGCGCTGCCAGGGCGGGCGGATTCCCAAATCATATTGTTTGAGAACTATGTCCGGGGCATGCCCCGGGAGCGGGTGTTGGAGTTGCCGGGAGCCTTTGACTGCGCGGAACAACTCGGTTCCGAAGCGGTGTGCCGGAACGGGGCGCGCTATCTGGACCATGGCTGGGACATGGATTTCGCGTTTGACCAGCAGGGATTGCGAAGTGTTTCCCTGCGTACGCCGTTTGTGCGGTCCGTGTATGTGCGGGCGTTTGCGGCGTTGGACGAGCGTTTTGAACTGGTGGCCCTGCAGTCCTCGGAACCGACCCTGGATCTGGTGGCCCTGTGGCGGAATGCGCCGCATGCGGGGTACGCCTCCAAGCAGATGACCGAATATGAGACCCGCGCCATGCAGCGGCGGGAGTTGGTGTACGTGTTTTTGGAACGTTCCGGAGTGCATCAGGCCTTGAAAAAGGCAGCCGATGTGCGGGATTTGCTCGGTATGGCCCGGCCCGACACGCGACAGGCCGCCCTGGCCCTGTTGCACGACGCCGATGACCGCGAATGGATCGTGCTGCAATACGACCTGGCCCGAGAGGTAAACCAGGGAAAATAGGCGTCAGTTGCCGCCATTGCGCCGTAGGTAGCCCTGGCTCCCGTCGTCATAAGGTTCCCGGGGCAGCAGCACCCGTTCCTGATATTGCCGGATGCAACGGGCATAGCAACGGTTGTAGGCGTTTTCCGCGGCAATGCGGCGTTGATACTGGGCCGGTGTCTCCGTGCCGGAAAAGCGTGGAAATGAGGGGCAGGCCGCAATGCAGCGCTGTTCCTCCGCCTTCCAGCGGGCGTTGGGAAATCCGCGGGACTCGGCCGCGCCTGGATGCAGCAGCAGGACCAAGAGAAGCAACGCCGCGCCCGGGAGCAGACCTTGCGCTCGGGAGAGAAAACGGCCTGGGCGGGATCGATCGGAAAGTGGTCCGGTCCGGATGTTCATGCGTCGTCTCCTTGCCTGTCCGTTACTCGCGCATGGCCTTGAGCCGATCCCCGGCAGCGGGATGGCCGCGCTTGGCGGCGCGTTCATACCAGCGCCGGGCCGCGTCCACATCCCGAGGCACTCCCAACCCGTGTTCATACATCCAGCCCATGTTGTAGTAGCCAGCGGCGTCGCCCAGAGCCGAGGCGTGGCGGAACCAGCGTAAAGCTTCCTCATTGTCTTTGTCCACGCCGCGCCCTTCACGAAAAAGCATGCCCAATAGTACCTGCGAAGGGGAGTGGTCCGTTTCCGCGCCTTGGCGCAGGGTTTGGGCCGCGTCCTCGTATCGACCCGAGGCGTAGAGCTTTCTGGCCTGAGCAAAGAGATGCGCCTGGGGGCTGCCCGCAGGGTCCGGCGCGGCAGGGGAGGGCTGGGCAAGGTCCGGAAGCGCCGTAACTGGCGGCGTCTGGGGTGTGTCGGGTTTTTGGGGCGCAGGAATAACAGGCGTTGCCGGAGGTGTCGGTTCGGGCGAGTCCGTGACGGAGACAGGAAAATCCGGGTAGCGCGGATCCGGCTCCAAATCCTGGAGGGACGTGGGCCACGGGGTGTCGGTTTGTTGATCGTCCCGGGCCGAGCCGTCCATGGAAGGGTCTTGGGGGGGCTGCGGTGTGCCGGTGTCCGGTATTGCCGGGTCCGTGGGCTGGGCCGGCAGTGTGGCGGACGGCGATATGGAGCGAATGGCGTTCAGGGCGGCCGATCGCACGCTGGAATTTGGATCGTGGGCCAGTCCGCGCAGGCGGGGCAGGGCCGCAAGAGAGAGGGGACCAATGTTGCCCAGGGCTTGCGCTGCTGCTGCTCGGACCTTTGGATCACCCAGGGTCAGGGCGTCCGTAAGGGCGGTGACGCTCTGGGCGGCGCGGGGACCGGTGTTGCCCAAGGCCCGGCAGGCCGCCACCCGGGCCGCATCCGGTCCCGTGGAAAGCACGTCGGTCAGGCCGGGAACCGCCTCGGGCAGTTCGTGGTCGAAACCGGCCAACGATTGCGCTGCGGCCGTGCGGACCAGAGGATCGGCATCGGAAAGGGCGCGGGCGAGCTGGGGCAAGGCGCGCAGACCTGTTTGACCCATGGCGCCGAGAGCGCGGGCGGCCTGCTCACGCACGCGAGCATCCACATCGCTGAGGGCGCGGCCCAAAGCGGCGCGGGCCGGGGCGCTTTGTTCTCCCAGGGCCGCGAGTACGCTGGCGGCTCTTCGGCGCAGGGTGGCATCATTGCCGTCCAAGGCCCAGGCCAGAGCCGGAACAGCGTCGGCACCTCGCTGCTTCAGTTCCTGGGCCGCGGCCTGCGCCGGCGTTTCTTCGCCTTGCAACCGGCGTACGAGTTGGGCCACGGATTGCCCGCTCTGGGAGCGTTCCGGGTCGTCGGCAAGGGCGGAATCCGAGGTTACATCGTCAGTTATCGATTCATTCCGATCTTCTTGTTCCTTGGAGAGCAAGTCTTCCAGGATTTCCGATGCAGCATCCCGCACAGCCTGGGAGGTGTCGGTGGTTGTGATTTTTTTCAGGCTGGGCAGCAGCTCGGGATGCTCCGAATCAATGCGGGGCAGAGCGCGTACCGCCTCAGAGCGCACCTTGGAACTGCGATCCTGCGTGGCGGTTTCCAGCAGGGCTGCCATGGCAGGGCGTGCTCCCGGGCCGATGCGTCCAAGAGCCAGGGCCGCATTGCGGCGCACCCAGGGACTGGGATCAGCCAATATCCGTTGCAGGTCCGCAACCGCCGGTTCGGAGTCCGCGCCGATTTCCGCCAGCGCAGCCGCGGCATTGCCGCGAACGTCTTCCACATGGTCGTGCAGGGCGCGGGAAAGGGGGCGCACCGCGTCCGAGGCTGTGCTGCCCATGAGGCCCAAGGCAATGCCCGCCTGAATGCGGGCGGACCGGGCCTGATCCTCCAAGGTCCGGGCCAGCTCGGGTACGGCGGGAGCGCCGATGCGCGCCAGTACGCGGGTGGCGGCGCCGCGCAGGGACCGGTTGGTGCCGCGCAGGGTTTTGATCAGCTCGGGTACGGCTTCGGTTCCGCGGCGCACCAGTTCGTCAAATGCGTTGCGGGCAACGTCCGCGTTTTCGTCGTTCAGGCGGCGGATCAGGTCGGCCGTGGGCGCGTCGCCATCGGCATGGGCCGGAACCCAGGCAAGGGCGAGGAGAAAGAGAAACGTGCTGCAAACGAGGATGCGGAGCATGGTCAAATGCGCATGTCGATGCCCCGGAGTTTCCATTCCGGGTACTCGAACACGAATTCCATGCGAAAGCGCAGCGGCCCGCGTTCATGCGGGAAGTATCCCTTGAGCACGAGCGCGTCTTCCGCGTTGATGACCGGGGGTTCACTAAAAACAGGGGCCACTTGGTCATACCCCGTGAGGTCGGATTTCCCGGCCAGGAACGGGGCAAAAGCCTCCATAAGCTCCTCGGGGGTGGCACGGCAGGCCCAGATGCGGGCGATCTCGTCGTGAAAGCGATGGAAATCCTTCAGCCGAACCGCTTCGGCGAACAGGGCCGCCGTGTCCGAGGCCATGCGTTCCAGCACTTCCTGGTCCGGAATGTCCTTGGTGATCTCCCGCCGCGCCAGTCCGGGCAGACGGGCATCAATGAAGTGAATGCGCCATTCCTCGTTTTCACGGACAAAGGTCAGTTCCAGGGGCGTGACGGTTCCGTCCTGGGCGTAGAGGGTTCCTTTGAGCAGTCCGGTGTCTCCGTCGTATTCCCTGGAAGTCCAGGCCGAGGTCATGTAGCGGTCCAGGGAGCCGCGCCGCAAAAACGCGCGAAGTTCCCTCGGCGTCACGGTATTGCGAAACCCTTTGGAGAGATAATTGTAAGCGGTGTCGTACTGTCCGTCCCGCACGGTTTGGAAGAATGCGTTTGCATTTTCAGACATGCCGGACGTCAAATTTCCGACCAAGAGAAAGCCGCCCAAAACCAGGGCCGCCAGGAATGCGAACACGCCGAAAAAACGGGTCATACCACCTCCGGAAGAGTGTCAGCGCTGTGTCCGGACACAAGGAATCCCTGCATGTGTCCCTTTGATGCACGAGGCATACCAGTTTTCCCAACGAAGCACAGCCCCGTTCCCCTGTTGACTCCCGAGGCCCGTGACGGCATGGTTACAGTATGTGTGAACGCACGATCCACGGGACCGCATGCGCCTGGAGCACGCGCGAACAAGCCCAAGGGACCGGTCCGGCACGGGCCGTGGGACCAATGCTTTTGGTGCTGTTGGTTTTGGGTCTGGCCGGGGCTGGGGCCGACGCCGCCCATGCCCAGGGACCGGCGGACTGGAAGCGGCAGGAACAACGCTGCATCGCGGCCTGTCCCAAGCCGTCCCTACGGTACCAGGCCGGGGAGAGCGCGGCGCAGCAGCGCCGCCGTCTGGCCCAGGAGGACCGATACAATGCGTGCTATCTGCGCTGCACGCGGGATTATGTGCGGCACTATCCCAACCTGGGAAAGGGCCAGGGCGGGGACAGCGTGAAATATTACCGCAATCGTTGATTGCGGACCCGGACCGGAACAGCGGTCCATCATACCGGTGGGGGAAACATGCGCCGAAGGGATTTGCTCAAAACATTGGGAATGGCCGCCGTGGGCGCGGCCGGATCAATGGCGGTTCCGGCCCGGGCCGGACAGCGCCTGGAGTGGCGCATGGTCACGGCCTGGAACCGGGACATGGATGTGTTCTGGCCGGGGTTGTCGCGGTTTTGCCGCCGCGTGGCCCAGCTGACGGATAACACCTTGCAGATCACCCCGCTTCCCGCCGGTGACCTGGCCGGACCGTTGGAGGTCTTTCAGGCCGTTGCCGAGGGGCGGGCCGAGATGGGGCATTCCACCGCGTATTATTGGGCGGAAGAGATTCCCGCTGCCCAGTGGTTTTCCTCGGTGCCGTTCGGCATGGACAAAAATTGCCTCAATTCCTGGTTGTACGACGGCCAGGGGCTGCGCCTCTGGGAAAAAGCGTATGAGCCTTACGGCGTGATTCCTTTGCCCATGGGGGATACGGGCGGGCAGATGTTCGGCTGGTTCCGCAAGCCATTGGAAACGGTGGAGGATCTCAAGGGCCGCAAACTGCGGTTCCCGGGTCTGGCGGGCCGCGTGCTCCAGCGCGTGGGGGCGGATGTCTCCCTGATGCCTGCTCAGGAATTGAGCGAAGCCTTTGCTTCCGGCGCTCTGGACGGCGTGAACTGGATCGGTCCGCATCATGACATGCAGCTCGGGCTGGCCCAATCCCCGGTCTGGTATTATGGTCCGGGATGGCAGGAACCGTCCGGCCGGTTGGAGACGTTGGTCAATCGGACGGCCATGGACAAGCTCACCGTGTCGCAACAGGCGGCCCTGCGCGCTGCCGCCGCGGAAACCGATCTTTGGATGCAGGCCCGGTTCGATACCCTGAACGCGCTTTCGCTCAGCTCCCTGCGTCAGTTGCCCGAGGTCTGGGTCCAGGTCTTGCCGGACAGCTTCCTGAACCGCATGTGGATGATCAGCCAGGAGGTGGTGAACGAACTGGCGGCCACCTGCCCGCTCTGCCGCAGTATCAGCGAGGATTATTCCCGGGTGTGGCGGCATTGCGAGACCTGGTCCCTGTTTTCCGGGCCGGAGATGTGACGCTTCGGCCTGGCGTCCGTATCCAAAAAGGCGGTCTGCACCAGGCTTTGTTCGGTAAAGCCGAATGCGCGGGTGAACCGGAACCAGCGATCCTGGGCTTGTGCATCGGAAGCCGCGTTCAAATCGGAAATCTGCCGTAACCCGACGATTCTCATGATCCCCTTTTTTGCCATGCGCTGGCGAAACAGCTCCAGATCCGCGACCATGCCGCGCATGGCCCGTGGTCCGGGCCGGACCACCTCCAGGTGGAGTTCTGCGCACACGGTCCGTTCTGCCACGGCAGCCAGGGCATAGGTGCCATGCGCGTCAAACAGGCGCAAAAAGGCGTACTCCCCGGCCGGGAAATGGGCATGGCAGGGCGGCGCACAAAGCAATCCCTGCATGCTCATACGCTTCTACGAAACGGATTATAGTGGTTTTCCGCCCGGGCCGGGCGCGGTCCGGCATCGCGTCCAAGCACGGCGCGACCTTCTCCCGCCCCGATCATCAGGTATTGGGCCGCATCGCAGACGTGGGAATAGCGATTTTTGTCCGGTTCATCCTTGTACCGTTCCTCCCCGCTGATCTCCACGCGCCGGTAGCGATATGCGCCGCACATGCCTTTGATGAGCGTGCGGCATTCCGGCGAGGTCAGCAGTCCCGGACCGCCGTCCACCATGCGCGTGAGGGGCAGGGCCACGGCTTCGCGCCGCAGCAGGGGATCATTGCTGGGAGCGGGCCTGGCATCAATGCCTCCGGCGCGAAGGATGTCGAACGGTGTGCGCTCGTCCACCTGGGAGCGTTGGGTTCCCGCAGGGTCGCCGTACAGAACCACCTCCATTCCCGGCCAGCGTTCGTTGAGGGTTCGGCGCAATTCCCGGGCAAAACGGGTCATGCCCATGTCCTCGGCCACAAGTTCCCCGAGCCAGAGCCAGCGCCCGTTGATCTCCCGCTGACCAAACACGGCCGCCGGGGTCAGCCCGAAATCCAGGCCCACGAACAGCGGCGATTCGGGCCGGGCGCGCAAGGGCGTGGAAGCAACATGCACAGTGGCGTGAAATTCCGGAAACACGGGCTTGCCGTCCTGTACGCTGCCGTATTTGGCGCAGTAATAGACGCGGATGTGATCCGCTGGCTTTCCGGCCATGCGCCGCAGATAATACTGCTCCGGCAGGTTGGTCAGGTTTTCGGCATTGGGATTGGGCGCAAAACGTGGGCGTCCGTTTTCCTCCCCTTTTTCAAGCAGGCCGCCCGGTTGCCGGAAGAACGCCCATCCCCGGGGGCGGTCCTCCTCGGCGAGGCGATACCACCAATGGTCCGTGTCCGGGGGGTTGGTGTCCATGATCACGCCCGCCCAGGAACAGCCGCCCATGCGCCGGGGCGGAAAGCGCTCCACCCGGTCGCCCATGGCGTCCACGATGGCTTTGGGCATTTCCCGGCATTCATTGAACCAGGCGCCGGTCAGCTCCAGGGAAAGCAGCTTTTTTACGTCCCCGGGCCGGTCCAGTGAGCGGAACATGAATTCCGCATGCACGTCCCCGAAACGTACGGTGTGGGTCATGCCGGTCTGGTTGTACTGGCCGAAGAGGTCTTCGGGAAACCAGTCCAGCCAGGTCTTGAGCGTGGTGTCTGCCAGCTCCCGGTAGGTGTTGCGCACAATGGCGAAGCGGGAACGGCGCATGCCGTCCGGTCCGGGTTGCTGGGCCTGGGCGCGCCGCATCAGCTCCATGCACATGGCCGTGGACTTGCCCGACCCCACCGGTCCCATGACGCCTCGGTAAAAGGCGTCCGATGCGTGAAAACGGGTCAGTGTGGGCGGGGCCGCGTAGGTTATCCGTTGAATGGGGTGTTCGTTGTTTGTCATGGCCGGAGCATACCCCCGGCTTGCGGCAGGGGATGAAATGACCTGCTGTACGGGCGAAATTGGAAAGGAAATTCCCTGTTGACAGGGGGAGGAAAGGCGGGCGCATGGTCGCGGTATCCGCCATGATGCAAAGCGGGCAGGTGGATGGGGGCGGCGGTGAAATCACGCCCCGGCATCATCTTCCGTGTCGGGAGGCGCTTCGGTGGCCGCAGGGCCGTTTTCAGACTCGGGTGGCCCAAGGTGCAGCTCAAAAATCACGGGTGCGGAAGGGCTTTCCTTGTTGGTGGCCTCGCCCCGGCGCTCCTTGAGCAGGAACATCAGCAGTTGGTCCGAATATTTTCGTGCGGCCCCGCGCTGTTCTCCCTGGTAGAAATACGGCTCCTCGGTTCCTTCCACGGCGCGCCGCACGGCCTCGGCTTCGAGCAGGTCCGCGCTTTCGGCCAGGGCTTCGTCCCATTCCTTTGCCAGCTCCGGATCCGTTTTACGCAGTTTATACAGACGGCTGCGGGAAATGCCTGCCTGGTGCGCGGCCCAGGTCACGTTGCCCCGCAGGGCCAATGCCTCCAAAAACGCGGCGCGTCGCTGGCGGGTCCAGGCGGGTGGGCGGGCCATTATCCACGCCTCCGCCGCAGTTCCGAGCGGATGTCCACCAGCATTTCCTGGATGCCCGCGACCCGCTCCTCAATGCGTTCCACCTTCACTGCGGTGCGCCGGGTTTCGTGAACCCGTTCCTCCAGGGTGCAGAGTTTTTCCTCCATGACCTGCAACCGTGCTCCAAGCCCGGCACCGGCGGCCAGGGCCATGAGCAGGCAGGAGCCGAGGGATACCAGTGTGGCCAGGTTGATGCGCCGGTCCAGTTGCCAGGATGCGCCGCTCATGCCGGACCCCCGGAATCGGATCGGGATTCCCGGGCCAGGGCGCGACGCACGCCGCGCACCGTGGCGGGCAGGTAGTCGCCGATTTTTTTAACCCCGAGCACCGCGGCCACAATCCAAAACGTGACCTGGAGAAACCATTCGGGAAGATTGCTCCAGGCCTGGAGCACCTGGTCCGCACCCTGGGGATCGAAACCGGACCAGATGAAAAACGCGAGCCAGGCGTAGAACAGCACGTCGTCTTTCCAGCCTGCGTTTTCAAGCTGCTTCATCTCCCAGGCCTGGTTGAACTCCTGACTGGACTGGGCCAGCCGGACCTTGTTTTTGACCACGGCGCGCCGGATTTCCCGTCGGCCGCGCAAGTGCTCGCGCACTCCGTCCACCACCAGGGAAAGCAGCCCGGCCACCGCACCCACGATAGGAATTGCCATAGTCGTCCTCCTTGTTGTGTTTGCCGCATCCTAGCCCGGGAAAAAGGCGCAGGATGAAAACGGAAGCACAACGTGCGGCAAAAGGATGAAAAAGCCCCCTTGACAGGGCTGGAGGACAAGGATGGTGGAAAAGGCGGACCGTGTTGAGGGAGCCGGAGCAAACGCTCAGCCTATGAGCCTCGACAGCCGCAGAAAATTGTCCATCATGTGGCCCAGCGGGCTGCCCGGTGCCTGCTCCACGGCCTGGGAGTAGCGCAGGCAAAAAAGCGCCACCGCGAGAACCACGGCCAGGGCCAGCGCATCATAGCGGGTAAAAAGATGTTTCATGAACGAACCCCCGTTGCTTCATGTGTCCGCGTTATCGGGCGGGAACCCATGACACGCCCACTACCTGCGCCTGAGTGTTGTGTCAACGGGGGCTATGGTTTTGGCACGTCCGTTGCTTTCTTCCCGGTGGGGAATTTTTTGCCGGTGGCTGCGTTGCCCCCGGTTGAAAGGAACGGAAGGAGTCGTCATGGCATTTTCATCGCTCTTCATCGGATCCACGGGGTTGATCAGTCACGGCCAGCGGATGGCCGTGATCGGCAACAACCTCGCGAACGTGAATACCTCCGGGTATAAACGAGCGGAAACCCATTTTCAGACGCTCATCAGCGAGCAGATGGCCTGTGGATCCAACCGGCGGGGCGAAAGCGCGGTGCATATCTCGCAAAAGGGCATGGGCGTGGGCGTTGCCGAGGTGCGTACCAGTTTCATCCAGGGATCCTTTGAGCCTTCCAACACAGCCACGGATATGGCGGTGGCCGGGCATGGATTTTTTGGTGTGGTGAATCCCGAGGACGGCAATCAATATTTTACGCGTTCCGGTGTGTTCCGCTTTGATAAGCAGGGCTACCTGCTCACTCCCCAGGGGTACCGCGTGCAGGGCGGGGCCGTGGACAGGGAAACCGGAGCCGTGGGCAGCATGGAAGACATCCGGTTGCCGTTCCAGGAAATCGACGTCAACGGGGAGACTGTTCCCGCAGTTGTGTCCGCACCGCGGGCCACCACCTCTGCCGTACTGAATACCAACCTGGATTTCGCCACTGTGGACGCGCACACGGATCCCTCGAACCCGTTTTTCTCCATGGCTTCGGCCTGGAACGGGTTGAACGAGGAACCGTTGACCCCGGCTCCAGGGTACGAAACAAATTTGAAGGTCTATGATGAAAACGGGGCTGCCCATAATCTTACCGTGCGGTTCGACCCGGTGGACACGGCCACGGTGAGCAACGCGGCACCCGCGAACCAGTATTGGGAATACGTGGTGACCATGCCACCGTCTGAGGACGGTTCCGCGGCGGCCGGCACATCCGGTGCCGGTCTGGTGGGAACGGGCGTGCTGACCTTTAACAAGTATGGGGAACTGACGGGCCAGAGCGCCTTTTCCCTGACCGGGGGCGACCCCTCGGTGCTCAGCAACTGGACACCGGCCGCGTTCAACGGGGACGGCGTTCCCACGTTCAACCTCCAGTTCAATGGGGCGCAGGCCCAGGAAATCGGCCTGGACATGGGGCTAAGCACGTCGTCGGCATCCTGGGCCGGGGGCATGCCGGCTTCGGCCGCCGAGGTAGGGCGGAATGTAGCCAATCTGGGCAGTATGGCCACGCCGGGCAAAAACGCCATGGCCACGACCAACTATGAGCTGGGTTCCATGACATCGGCGGCGCGGCAGGATGGCTATGCCGAAGGGTATTTACGCGCCCTGAATGTGGACGAAAAGGGGTTTGTGGTCGGCCAGTTCAGCAACGGGAAGAGCGAGAAGTTGTACCAGGTGGGGCTGTACCGATTCAACAGCGAGTACGGCCTGCGACGCGAGGGGAGCAATCTGTTCTCCGCCAGTCCGGATTCCGGAGATGCCCTGGCCGGTTTTGCCGGCGAGGAGGGCCGGGGTTCCGTGTACGGCAACTCCCTGGAGACATCCAACGCGGACATGGCGGACCAGTTCGCCAAGATGATCGTGACCCAGCGGGGATTCCAAAGCAATACCAAGGTGATCACCACCTCGGATTCCATTTTGAACACCACCATCGGCATCAAGCGATAGCGCGAGACAAGCGCACTTGCCCGGCTGGTGAAAAACGCACGGCTGCGTTGCGTTTTTACCGGCCAGGTAGCTTGTGTTGACCGACGCCCCGGAAGCGCCATGCATCCGGGGCGTCTTGCTGTGTGGTGTGTTTCCGGATTCTGGGCAGGCGCTTCAATGACCCGAAAAAAATTCGGGCCGGTGAGGTGCGATTGTTCGGCGCGCCAGAGGTTATTTTGCGGTTTTTGAAATAGAAAAAGCGATACAGTGACACGAAAAAAGATTTAAAATGTGCATGTGGATATTGCGCGAAGCGTGCAATGTACCATTATATGAAACGAAGAAAAAAATAATGGCACAGACGACATGTGCCAAAACGATGGTAAGAGAAGAAGTGAAAAGGCTTTCCAGCGATATACTTTTCTATTTATGCGCTAATAATACATAAAAATCGTCACTAAAATTTAATGAAACGTGTTGACGGGAATCAAAACGGTGGATTATGTTCAACGCATCGGTATTAAATACCGATATGTGGTATAGATCATTTCCGTAACAACGATGTCCGTAGCACGGTTTCATTCTATTGGGAGACGGCCTGGGAATCCTTTTTCTCTTGGCCGGTGTAGGTGAAGCGCAACAAGCCGCGAACAACGGGACGGAACATTCTTTAACGTGTTTGCGAGCGGCATGGATTCCGGCGGGAACTGATGATGTCCATGTTCAAACAAATGGAGGTGAGCCTATTCGCGGCAAGAAGAGCCGCGATACAACCGCCCATAGGTCTCTGCTGAATCACGGCCTGCGCTTAGGGTGAGCGCGGGAACGTATCGGAGAACAACCATGGAAGTGGTCATTATAAGGAGAGGATAATGGCGACAGCGGAATCGATTATACACTACGAAAACGCCCCCCACGCGCCCATACATCGGAAGATTGTTTCCGGCGCGTTCCTGGGCCAGATTACGGACGGGTACATGCTGGGCATCGTGGGCATAGCCATGAGCTACGCCACCAAAGTGCTCGGACTTACCAGTTTCTGGCTCGGTCTCATCAACGCGGCATCCATGCTCGGCATTCTGTTCGGCAGCCTCTGTATAGGCTACGTGGCGGACCGGGTCGGCAGAAAGCAGATCTTCACATACGTGATGCTGGCCATGGTGCTGCTGTCCATCGCTCCCTTCTTTACCTCGGATCCCCTGACCCTCACGTTGTTGCGATTTGCGCTCGGTCTGTGCATCGGCGCGGACTACACCGTGGGCATTGCCATGCTGGCGGAATGGGTGCCGGAAAAGAAACGGGCCAGGGTGCTGAATACCCTGCTCGTGACCTGGTCGGTGGGCTATGTGATCTCGTACATCACCGGCGTGCTGCTCAACACCATGGGCGTCACGTCCTGGCGGATGATCCTTTGTTCCGCGGCCATTCCGGCCTGCGCCTCCTTCCTGATCCGCATCGGCACCCCGGAATCCCCGGCGTGGCTGGCCAAGAACGATCGCATCCGGGAAGCCATGGAACTGATCCGTAAACACATCGGACCCGGCTACGGCCTTGCCCCGCAGGAAGCGGAAGAGGAAAGCTCGGGTTCCTGGCTCCGTCTGTTCAGCCCGGAATTGTGGCGCAATACCGTGGTGGGCGGAGTATTCTTTGCCGGGCAGGTGCTGCCGTTCTATGCGGTGAGCCTGTTCCTGCCGCAGGTCATGACGAGCCTGCACATCGACAGCCCGTACTTCTCGGGCGTGCTCTACAACGTCTGCACCATGGTGGGAGTGCTTTTCGGCACCTATTGGCTGGCGGATCGCATCGGCAGACGCGCCTACCTCACATCCACCTTCTACGTAATTACCGGGATTCTCGCAGTCATGTTCCTGTGGCGCTCCATGCCCGGCTACGTAGGCCTGCTGTTCATTCTGGCTCTCTCCCTGGCGCTGGCCGTGGCCATCGTCATCGAGTTTTCCTACCCCTCGGAGCTGTTTCCCACCGAAGTGCGCGGATCAGGCGTTGGCCTGTCCGTGGCCATCAGCCGCCTGGGAGCGGCCTCGGGAACGTTCCTGTTGCCGATCATTGTGGAGCACTTCGGTGTGTACGCGGCCCTGGCGGGCTGTGCCGGAGTCACGCTCTTCAGCGGCATCATCTGCCAGATGTGGGCACCGGAAACATCCCGGCCAAAGCGCCGTAGCGCCACGGCCGAAGCACAACCACAAACCGTCTAGAAGCCGGTCACCGTACCCGGCGGCATTTCGCGTGCCTTGTCGCACCCGCGTGAACGCGGGGGCGCGGTTCCGCACAACCTTTGCCCCGGAAAGCGGACAACCAAACAGGCATATAGAATATTAACTATCAACCAACTAATCAATTGGAGATTGTCATGGCTGAAAGAAAAGATCTGAAGCTCGGTTTGCATTCCTACACACTGCATCTCTGGGGTCTCGGCCAGAACTGGGGTATCCAGGCGGACCCGCGTCCCAAGGAAATGAACCTGTTCCAGCTCATGGACAACGCGGTGGAGTGGGGTTTGGATGGGCTGCACATCACGGGATGCGACCTGGAGAGCAAGGATGACGCCCGCCTGGCCGAAGTACGCAAGGAAGCGGAAAAACGCGGGTTGTACCTGGAGTACAACTTCTCTCTGGATGAGGAGTTCGACTCCCGCCTCACCGACACCATTGCCGAAGGCGTGCGTATCGCCAGCGGCCTGGGATCCGACCTGGCCAAAATCAGCCTGGATATTCGGCGTCCCCGCCCGTTGTACGGAAGCTGCTTCCACCCGCAGGTCATGCGCCAGCTCTGCAACGTCTATGACGAGGTCATGGAAGTGCTGCCCAAGCTGGAAGAGACCGGCGTTCGCCTTGCCCTGGAAAACCACACCGAAACCTTTGCCGACGAAGTGCTCTGGCTGATCAATCGTGTGAACCACCCGCTGGTCGGTGCCTGCGTGGACACCGTCAACTCCATGGGCGTGCTGGAAAATCCCGAATACGCCACGGAAGTGCTGGCTCCCTACGCCTTCAGCAACCACTTCTGCGACCATAAGCTGGATCGCGACCAGTTCGGCATCCGCTTCCACGGTGTGGCCCTGGGCGACGGCGACATTGATTGCTTTAAAACCCTGAACACCATCATTGAAAATTCGCCTACCGATCGCATCACGTTTGAGATCGAGTGGGACATGGAAAATGATTCGTTGGAAGAAGCCCGGAAAAAGCAGTTGGATGCCTGCATCCGCAGCATCAAGTACGCACGTGAAGTGCTGAAGATCGGTCGGTAAACAACAATAAAGGGGGACGGCAAGCGGTGCGGTCCCCCTTTCTCCTGAGGGAATGTAACAAGGAGTGGGTTTATGGATAGTCATAGTGGATATACGGGCGGCAAAAGCGGACTTTTCAGCAACGTGCGACAGGGAGTTTTCTGGCCTCCGGCGCTGCTGGTCATTGGTCTTCTGGTCATGGGCATCGTGGATAGCGAGGGATTCCTGAATGGTGCCAATGCCGCCCTGGCTTTTGCCGTGGGACAATTCGGCTGGATGTATTGTCTTTTTGTGTTTTTATTCTTTGTTTTTGTGGCCTTTGTCGCGTTCTCGCCCATTGGGGACGTGAAGCTCGGGGGGGAAAAGGCCAAACCCATATTGTCCTATTGGAACTGGTGGGCCATTGCCCTATGTGCTGGAATCGGCTCCGGAATTGTGTTCTGGGGGGTGGCTGAGCCGCTTTACCACTTCCACAATCCGCCGAGCCTCTATGGAGGGACTCCGGAAAGCACGGGCGCGGCATTGGATTCCATGAAGATATCCATCCTGCACTGGTCCTTCCACCCCTATGCCATTTTCTCGGTTTTCGGACTGGCCATTGCCTATAGCCATTACGAACTCAAACAGCCGCTCAAGGCCAGTACGGCCCTGTATCCCATCTTCGGAACGCGGCTCCAGGGGCGGTTCGGGCAGTTCATCGACGCGCTGTGCATCTTTGCCACGGTCGGCTGCGTGATCACGTCCACCGGGTTCGGTACGCTGCAAATCACCGGTGGGATGGAGTATTTGCTGGGAGTGCCGCAGAGCGACGCCATGTTTGTGGTTGTGGTCTGCGGATTGACGCTGCTGTTTGCCTTTTCCAGCTATACCGGCCTGCAAAAGGGCATCCGGTTTTTCAGCAGTCACAACGCCAAGCTCTTCATCTTCCTGCTGGTGTTTATTTTCCTCACTGGTCCCACAACGTATTTCCTGAATCTGGGTACGGAAAGTTTCGGAGGATTCCTGGGCGATCTGCTCAAGATTTCCCTCTGGACCGACAGTTTTCAGGAGGGCAACAACTGGGTCGGCTCCTGGACGGTGTTCTTCTGGGCCTGGTGGTTGACCTTTGCCCCCATTCTCGGGGTGTTCCTGGCAAAAATCGCCTATGGCCGGACCATTCGTGAATTCCTGACCGTGAACGTGCTGGCGCCGGCCACGTTCAGTGTCATGTGGATCATCCTGTACGGCGGCGGCGCCATTGCCATGGACATGGAAACCGGGGGCACGCTTTGGTCCGTGATCAATACCAAGGGCGTGGAATACACCATCTACGAGTTCCTGAAGGGCTATCCCCTGTCGGCGTTGACCCTTCCTCTGGCTCTGATCGTCGTGGCCATCTCCCTGATCACGCTGGTGGACTCGGGCGTTTCGGCCATTGCGGAAATCTGCACCCGCAAGGTGAAGACCGCCAATGGCGAACCCCCGGCAGGTATGAAACTGTTTTGGGCGTTCCTGGTGGGTTCCATGGCCATCTTGTTCCTGCTCATTGCGGGAGTGGCCGCCACAACGGCGCTCCAGACCACCAGTATCGTAACCGGGCTTCCCATTCTGGTTATTGAATTGATCTCCATGTTCGGGCTGATGAAAGCCTTCCGCGAACGGCGGATACGCAATCGCAAGCGGCAGGCCGAGGCCGAACAAAAGGTCGCGGTTGCCGAACCCGTGATTACCCTGGGAAAGACCGGCTGATGGAGTTGAACGTCTGACGCATGAATATATGTACGGGCTGCCTTGCCGCGGCCCGTACTTTCCGAAAGAAGAACGAAAACGTTTCCCTTCGGCATGTGGCCTGATCGGGACGTTGCAAAGCAGCCCTCTACCCCTATACCATGCCGATTCCGGCGTGGCTTTCGCGCTACAAGAAAAAGAATACGATTCGCGGGTCTCTTTCCATGGCGGTACAAGGCCGCGCTCTTGTTTCTGAAAACGTCTTGCAACGGCGTGCGCCCCAAAAATTCCTTTGTCCATGGCGTTGTGTTGCGGAAGATGCATTGGCGGGAATGTCGATTGTGCCTTTCCTCGCATGCCTCTTATTGCGCCATGAGAAGGCGTATGCGGCGGTAAAGGAAAAATACGGACGCATCTGTTCAAAACGCGACGCTACGGTGCCGTTGCGGCCTGGAACCGTCCCATTGCTTGAAAAGTCGTTTCTCAAGAGTTGCACTTTCCGACCGGCGTGGTACAAGATGAACGTAAAGGTCGATAACGGTGTTTCCCTCTGCCGCCGAACGGACGTTTCAGCAATCGCGGTACACGGAACATGCAAAAAAGCAGTACTGCGGCCGTCCGGGGCGGAACCAAGGAACACGAACCCGAAAGTCGGTCGAGGGGGCTGAATATGGGGCAACGGGTGGATTTTGATCCCGACGCGTTGATGCAGAATCTGGAGTATGACCGGGAGCTGCTTTGTGAATTGTTGCAGGCATATGTGGAAGATGCTCCCATTCGTCTGGCAGCGCTCACAAGCAGTGTGGAGAATGATGAACCGGGCGGCGTGGTCACGGCGGCCCACTCCCTGAAAGGCATGTCCAGCGTCATCCGGGTGAACGGCCTGGAGCAGCAGGCGCTGGAACTGGAGATGGCAGGCCGGGACGGGGATATGGACAAAATACGCACGCTGTTTTCGACATTTCAACACGATTTGGAACGGGTGCTGGTTCAAGCCAGAGAGTATTTGGCAACGAATTGATGCCGAGCGTGCGTTGTTCCGGTGCGTGGTTATCGCCATGGGCCACAAAAAAACCCGCAGCAATGCGGGTTTTTTTGTGGCCCAAACAGGCCGGGAACGTCGAAGCTACTCCTGGGCTTCGGCTTCCTCGGGCTGCTCTTCCGCCGGGACCGGGGCTTGGTCCTGGGCTTCGGCTTCGGGAGCGGCTTCCATCTCGGGCTGGGCCTGCGGGGTTTCCAGTCCGGGATCAAGCGCATCCAAACGGCTCAGGATCTCATCGGTCACGTCCAGGGAGGGATCCATGCTGGCCACGGCTTCCTTGAGCAGCAACGCGTCCAGCCCCTTTTCCGCACGATACTCTTCCATAATCCGTTTCAGCTCGTCACCCAGAAAACCGCCCAGGCGCTCTTGTTCGGCATACATTTTTTCCTGCAGGCGGGTCATGGTCTCGTTAAAGGCCTTGTCGGTCTCTTCGCCGGGCGCATCCTTGCGGGCTTGATCCGCTTGCATGGCCTCGGCCATGAGGCTTTGGTTCATGGCACCGAGATGGGCCTGAATACGTTGCACCAGCTGGCTTTCTTGCTGCACGCGGGCCAGGTCCACCACGGCCGTGCCGCCGGATTCCTGATTGCAGCCGACCAGCAGGGTCAGGGCCAGTAGAGGAAGCAGAAGAAGTTTGCGAAGCATGGAAATTCTCCGTTGTGTTTCAGGTTCAGGAATGGAGTCGATCCCAGCCGCGGGAGGCCAGGCGGGAGCCTTGGGCCGAGAGCAGCAGGGCTTCGACCCCGGGCAGGGAGTCGATGAGCGCCAGCCCCTGCCGCGGCGAAGCCACGAACAGGGCAGTGGAAAGGGCGTCGGCCTCGGCCACGCTGGCGGCGCGAACCGTGGCGCTGGAAAGGGTTCGGGGTGAACGGCCCGTGCGCGGATCCACAATGTGGTGCGCGAGGCGGTTGTCGCCGAACCAGACTTCATAGGCTCCGGAAGTGGCCACAGCGCCGTCGCGCAGGCGGATCACATCCGGATACTCCCCCCCCTTGGGATTTTGAACGGCCACGACCCAGGGACGCCGGGCCGTGCGACCGCCGGAAACGCGGATATCTCCACCCGCGTCCACCAGGTGATCGTGCGCGCCCAAAGAGCGCAATGTTTCGGATGCCGCATCCACGATGCGTCCCTTGGCGAGTCCGTCCAAGGTCAGGCCCATGCCTTGCCGCTCCAGGACCAGGGAACGGGCATTGGAACGCAGGGCGTCCAGGTCCACCAAAGCCAGACGTTGCCGCAGTTCCTCTTTGTTTAGGGGAACGTCCGGATTGCGTCGGGCTGTTTCGGCCATGA
This sequence comes from Paucidesulfovibrio gracilis DSM 16080, assembly GCF_900167125.1. Taxonomy (NCBI): domain Bacteria; kingdom Pseudomonadati; phylum Thermodesulfobacteriota; class Desulfovibrionia; order Desulfovibrionales; family Desulfovibrionaceae; genus Paucidesulfovibrio; species Paucidesulfovibrio gracilis. Next base: position 40,504 of record NZ_FUYC01000008.1, on the reverse strand, counting down.
GGTCGAGCACGGGTTTGACCGCGGGGTTGAACGTGCCGCCGGTGAGGGCGTGGTATTCCCGCGCCTGTTCCAGCAGTTGGGTCAACTCCGGCGGCGCCCCGCGCAGAACGCGCTGGTCGTTGAGCACGGAGAGGGGCGATGCCGTGTCAAACCTGTTGAACACAGGGATCAGCTCCTGCATATGCTCAAAAGCACGGCCAACGGCGTCCTGCGCAAAGTTGCGGGACTCGTGCGCCACGCTCACGGTCACAAAGGTTCCCATGAGGGCGCGTGTTTGGCTCACGCAGGGCGTTTCCGCCCGTGCCGGGCGGACCAACCCGGAAAGACCGCCCGCAGCCAGCAGCGTCAGGGCTGTTCCGGCTTTGAGAAACGTTCGGCGGCTGGTTCCGTTTTGGGGCATGGATTCCTCCTCTGGTTGAAGGCCAATCAGGGTAAAGAAACCGCCGGGCCTTGTCCAGACATGAGGAGGTGGAAGAGTGGGTGCTTCCTATCCTGTTGACCTGACGCTCTTGGGCGTACATAATAGAATGATAGGCAAATCCAGGGAGGATGCCATGAGAAACATACGTTTCGTAACCGTTGTGCTGCTGTTGACGGCGATGGTCTGGGCGACCGGGGCGGCTGCCGGTGAAATCATGGTTCGCAAGGCGGACAATGTTTTTTTCTGCGTGGACACGTCCGGTTCCATGATGTCGGAATATCACGGCGACGGCATGTCGGACCTGGCTGCGGCAAAAGTGTTGCTGGACCGCATGGTGCGGGCCATGCCTGATTTAGGGTACAAGAGCGCGCTGTATCGCTTTGCTCCGTTTAAGGAATTGCGTGGCCTTGAGCCGCAGGAGCTGGGGAACATAACGCAAGCTGTGGCGGATCTGCCGAGCACGGTACCCATGTTCGGCAACCGTACGCCCCTTGGCCAGGGGTTGTATGACCTGGCCTGGCCCATAGCCGAGGTGCCCGGACCCACGGCCGTGATTTTGTTCACGGACGGCGGCCAGAATGAGGGGGAGCACCCCTTGCCTGTGGCCGAGCAGCTGTTTGCCAACTATGACGTTTGCCTGCATGTGGTCAGCTTTGCAAATTCCGAGCGAGAGCAGACCACCATCAATGAACTGGCCGGGCTGAGCGATTGTAGCGTAATGGCCCGGGCTTCGGATCTGTTGGCGGACCAGGCTGCGTTGGATGCCTTTGTCCGCGACACCCTCTGGACCATGAAGCCCGAACCCGCGCCCCCGGCGCCACCCGTGTCCAAACGGGAATTTCACACCGTGCGTATGGATCTCTATCTGGAGTTTGACACCAACAGCGCGGAGATCCGACAGGAATTTCATGACGAAGTGGCCAAGCTGGGCGAACTGTTGCAACGCTATCCCGAAAGCACGGCCATGATCGTGGGCTACACCGACGATGTTGGTTCCTATACCTCCAATATCCGGCTTTCCACCCGCCGGGCGCAGGCTGTGAAAAAGCATTTGATGCAGCAATTCAACGTGGCTCCCGGGCGTCTGGAGGCCGTGGGCTACGGGGAGAACTTCCCGGCGCAGGAAAGCACCACCGCGGAAGCCCGACAGCGAAACCGCCGCGTGACGGTGTTTGTGACGGGGTGGTTCGTGGAAGTGAAATAAGTTGTCATTGATGGCCATACTGTCGGCGCGCTTCGGACCACCGGGGCGCGCCTTTTTTGTGGACCAGCAGGGTCCACGGACCTCATCGGTGTCGTTTTTGGGCGCTCCTGGCGGGCGGTATATGAGTTGTTCCATGTTCACGACAGGTTGGGGAAGTTCTGGAACAACACCGATAACTTCTTGATTTTCAGTTACAAAAAATATGGTCCATACCCTAATTATCTGCGGCCGGAGTCCGATAAGAAAACCAACGGCGGACGGGAAACCGCACTGCCGGAAACGAGCGAAAGGGACGTCGTTTCGGATTCCAAGGAAGGAAGGCCGGATGGAGGCGAGCACCGCCTCCGCCAGCTTGTGACGGCAAGCGCCGCCGTGCGCTCCATGTCGCCCTCTGTGGAAGCAGGTACATGCAACGTCGCCGAACATACGGATGGTACTCCGCGTTCAACGCTCATACGCGTCAGAAAGGTTCGCCACGGGGAGAAGGCATGCAGGATCGGATCGACATGGAGGCGTATCGTCGCGCCCAACGGCAAAAGGGTGAAGCCCGCAGCCATGGGCAAAGCGAGTACGAGCGTGCGGAAAAGCTCCGACGCCTCAAGGAGCAGATCCGCGCCGGAACCTACTGTGCCGACATCAAGGACATTGCCATGCAGCTCGCCGCTGCCATGGACCCCATGAGCTGAATCCGCTCAATCTTCGTCATACCTTTTCTGGGCTTTTGCCCGGCCCGCCGAACGTGCCGCGTTCAGGACACCGCCAGTGCCTGAGGGATATATCTTCCAGGGAGGGACAAGGCTCCGACCCGCACCCTTGGCAGGTTGTTGAAAACGCACGATTGCTGCGTTGCTTCAAAAACATCAAATCCTCGCAGGGAATACGCCTGGGCCTGGATGGTTCCTCGCGCCTTGCTCCCGTACTGTTATGAACAGCCTGGGGTATTGATTTTTCAACGGTCCGTTTCGCTCCTTTCTTTTTGAACGATCCAAACGACCGGGCAAAAACCTTCCGATCTGATCTCCCATCTTTTCAGCCCACGTGCAGAGCCTCTGTCGCCGCTCCCCCATCGGGGTGCATCGCACAACAGCGCTGTCACCTGGATTTCACTTTTCGGAGCTGGTTGTTTCATGCTAGGTCTAGAGTAACTGTAGATCCAGAAAACAGGAGCGATGCCTTTGCTTGAAAATCTCTAGAGAAAGTTGTGAGTCATGGTGACCCACCGGTGTCCGGATTGCCGGCGATCGGCCAACCCCCAGCCAGGGAGCCAAATCATGGCGGAAAAACGCTTTGTCCTTGATACCAATGTGCTGATCGAAAATCCCAAGTGCATTGCCGCTCTGCGAAATGGACAGGAAAATCAAATTCATGTTCCCTATACTGTGTTGCGCGAGCTGGACAAGCTGAAAAAGGATGCCCGTGTGGGGCATGTGGTCAGTCAGGCCGTGCGTACCCTGCTACAGGATGAAAAAGTGCGCGTCATGGACCCGGAGTTCGCGCATTCGCTTGTGGAGGAGTGCTATGATGACCGCATTTTGCGGGAAATAGGGCATGCCAGCCAGGGCGGGCTGTTGGATGCGCCCATTTTGATTACCAATGATCGGATTTTGCAGCTCAAAGCCCGGGTCCATGGCATACCTTGCGAGGAATATCGCGATTCCGATCCGTTTCGGTCCGCGTCCCAGCGCTACACCGGCTTTGTGGACGAAGGGGACGAGCACGTCCCGAATTGTTTTACCTGGGATTCCGGCACTCCGGTATTCCATGGTCCGGATGGGCCGAAGGCCATGGCCTTCCAGCATGAAGCCTGGGGGGTACGGCCCCGCAACGTGTATCAGAATTTGGCTCTGGAACTGCTGCTCAACCCCAAAATAGATTTGGTATCCATTCAGTCCGAGGCCGGATACGGCAAGACCTTTCTTTCCCTGGCCGTGGCCCTGCTGCTGGCTCTGGAGAAAAAAGATAATCCGCACCGCAAAATTTACCTGGTCAAACCCGTGGTGGAGATCGGGTCCAAGCTCGGGTACCTGCCGGGAGATGTGGAAGAAAAAATGCTGCCCTATGTGCGCTACGTGCACGACCTGTTGCTCAAGCTGCATGACCTTCGCCCGGCCAACCGATTGTTTTTGGATCCGTCTGCAGACAATCTGCGCCTGAATCCCAAGCGGTTTGAGGTGCAGCCCATTGCCTACATTCGAGGCATGAACATTGAAAATGCCGTGGTCATCGTGGATGAGATGCAGAACCTTTCACGCAACGAAACCCGCGCCCTGCTCACGCGCATGGGCGAAGGAGTCAAATGCGTGTGCCTGGGGGATACCCGCCAGGTGGATCATCCCTACCTTAATGAATCCAATAACGGGCTGAACTGGGTAGTGCGCAAATTCAAAGGATTCCAGAATTATGCGCACATTGTGCTCAAAGGAGAACGCTCCCGCGGTCCTATTACAGATATGGTTATCAAAAGCAAGTTGTAGACCATTGGAATTCTATAAGTTTTGTTGATGCATCCGCGCCATTTGCATTGGCGTCGGCGATGCTGTGATGTTTTTTGCATTGTGCTCCACCCTTCTGTGGTTTGCTCCCTTCCTTTGAAAACCGCATCAGATCAAGAAAAGTCTTGGTTTTTGGATGGATTCAACGTATAGGAGATTCGGAATTTCTACAGTGCGGGGCACGATCCGCCTGGGGAGCGAAAGGAGTTTTGCGCATGGGTTTTTTCCGGAAAAAATTGTCTGGTACAGGGGATCGTTCTGGCAGTGAACTGAACGCGTTTCTTGGTGCCGGCACGGAATACAGCGGTAGTCTGGATTTTGTGGGTACGGTCCGTATCGACGGCATTTTCAACGGGGAAATCGCCTCCGAAGGAACGTTGGTTCTTGGCAAGGACGCGGTGATTCGCGGCGATATCAACATCGGTGGTCTGATCTCCAACGGGCAGATTTACGGAAATGTAACCGCCGAGGAGAGAGTCGTGCTGCAAAAGCACGCGGTTCTCGAGGGCAGCCTGCACACCAAGGCGCTGGTTGTGGAAGAGGGCGCCACCATTGAGGGCGATGTGGAAATGCACGGCAGTGGCTCCTCGACCCTGACAGCGGTGGACGCTACCATGAAATCGTCCCTGCCGGGTGCTGACGCTGATGCCGTGGCTTTTGGTGAGGAAGAACCCAAAGACGAAAAAACGGACGTGGAAAAAATCGAAATGGGCTGACGGGGTGCTCCTGAACGACGTCCTGCATCGACGTCAGAAAAAGTTCACTGCTCGTGGGAAAATACGCCCTCAGCATTGAACTTTTTCTGTTTTTTACACCCGCTTCCGGGCGGGGCCGGTATCGTTGGTCGTTCCTCGGGTCGGTGGAGCCTGTTCTTGTGGTTTGTAATTCGACCTGCCCTTTGCGGATTCTCAGGTTGAAAAATGAGAGCCCCTGCTTCCGTTATTGGAAGCAGGGGGTTTTCATATGCTCCTGAGGGGGAGCCGGACCCGCAGCCGCGGGGAGGGAGGGGGCCGCTTGGCAGGGTTCGCGCGTCGGGAGGGTACGAACCCGGCCCGCTGCGGGGCCCGAAATATGAGGGGCCGGAGAACCCGGCCCCTGCCCAAAAAAGGAGGGAGTAATGGACAGGAAATGCTCCGCCCCGCACCCACTTCAACCGTTTTTATTTTTCTGCGGGACGTGCTTCCTGCGTGGAATGTAGCATCACCTGTGCCAATAATATATTTATTCATGTAAAGCAGACTGTTGCAAAAAACAGAGTGCTTTCATAGAGATTTTTCCCCTGCGTGTTGTGAACCAACGTGCACCCTTTTGTGCAAACAGGGCGTTTGCACTTTGCACAAGCGTGCAAAACGCTTGGGACTCAAGGCTTGCACGGATATGCACATCCTGCCGGGGAATGGTTCGGTTTTGCAGCGAGGAAATGATTCCAGGTCAAATGCTCAAGAAGCGCGGAACCTTAGCCCCGTTCATACAGAATCAGCTAGTATACCAGACTGCTGTCGGCAGATCCCATCGACAGCCAAATCCACTTCGTCAGGTTTTGATCTACGCGGTTGATGTACGTTTGATTGCAAGGGGATGCCTAGAGGTGGCGGGGAGTGTATTTGATCTCTCCCCTTCAAATCTAGGGGTGCTGGCGGAGAGGAGAGGATTTGAACCTCCGGTGGCCGTGAAGCCACACACGCTTTCTAGATGGCTTCCTATGTTTCGACTCTGATTCCGGATGGTTACATAGTATTTGAAAAGCGTCCTACAGTCTGTTTTTCAGCAAGTCACCGCAGCAACTGCTCGCTCTGCTGCAGCAAGTTGCTGTAGCAAAAGCAAGGGACTCGATACGAAAAAAATCTTACTAAAAATTGAAGCCACCCTCCGATTACCTCAGAGGGTGACTTTTCTTTTTGGCGAAAGTGTACAGGAACCTGTCGTCATGGGGGACTTGGTGACAGTCTATCGCTTCGTGATAATTGACGATTTTACCTGTCCTCTGCTTGTATCGTCATTGCCAGAATGACCAAAAATCGTCCGCTTTTCAAGTGCCTTTCTGAATGATGGACGACTGCCCCTCCTCGGTGGCTATACCATCGGTACGACATGAGGCTGTTTTTGTGACTAAACAATTGAAAGCTTCTTCATATTTTGATAGCAGATACCAATTGTTATATCATGTTGTTAACCCTGTTATTTATATGGAGTCATAATGCGAATTCTTGCTATCGCTTGTTCCTTGTTCATGCTGCTCTCCCTTTACGCTTGTGGTGGATCGTACCGACAAATCTCAACCATGAATCAGAATGAGATTGATAAGGTTGAGCAGATTAAACACAGCTATGCGAAGTGCATTGTTCAGAAGAGCCTCGACTTGGATGATGGGAAAATTGATCCCAAGCTCATAGTTGATGCGAGTTCCAAGGATTGCAATGATCAGCTTGTCCAGATGGCTCTTGATCTCAAAAGGCGGGATTTTGCTCCGATCCAAGTTGATCAGTATGTTGAAGAAGCAAAAACTGAAGGAAAGCGAAAAGCTCTTGAAGCAATTTTGAGAATGCGAACTCAATAGCCAATTTCATGGGAAGGCTCGTAGTTGAATCTGCGAGCCTTTCTTTTTTGCATTCTGCCCCTAATGAGATTTCTGTTGCCACTAGGGAAGCTAGAGCTCATGCGCTTTTCCTCAAAAAAAGCAGGACAACCAAATTCACGACTGATCAGTGACTAATCTGTGTGACAGGCCGAGAAAAACTACAGGAGTCGAACCTGCCCGTCACATCACTGCCGCACATTTGTTTTGATTAGCCAGATATTTCAACATTTTATCAACGAAATAATCCGTTGTTTACCATGCCGGGAAACGTCGAATTTCAGTCAAAATGGTCCAAATTTGGACCAAACGCAAGGGGAGGAGGTAGGGTCGCCTCTTTATTCGAAATCGATCAATTCTAATCGTTGATAAATGCTTGTGCCGTCATCGGGTTCAAGTGCCCATCGGTATGCAGGATGTACCTCCCACCCAAAGCCAAAGTCGACAAAGCTTGCAGTAAGATATTTGTTTTCCTCAAAAGTTTTTCTGACGGTAACATCGTCTTTGTTGACTCTGCGAGCGGTCAAAAAATTGATTTTGTATAAGAAAAACAACAAGTCATTAGCAGTTGCAGGTCGATCCGGCTTTTTCGAAAAAAAGAAGGGCGATTCTGCTGCAACTGTTGAGATTTTAGATTCAATTTGCTCTGTTGAATATACGTAGGAATCAGAATATTTGCGGGCTTTTTTAACCGAGGGCTTTAATGCGAATAACAAGCGCCGGATATCAGGAAGTTCTGATCGGAATTCATTGTCAATGTCTTGTATTCTTTCCAGAGAATAGTTTTCAAAAATACCCTGAAAATCTATTGTTTGAATAATCGAATGTTTATTTAGTCGAGCTTGTCTTGCAGCCAAAGAACACAGTTTGACAAGGTCACGAGGACGTTTTCGTACAAGGGACATGAGAATTCTATATATCGGTGCTCCATTCCATTTCCCGACGCCGTCGAATGTCTGCGTCATAATCGGCTTCAAGTATTGGGCGATTTTGCTTTGGTGTAAGGACATTAAGTCTTCTTCTGCGATTTCTCGACCATAGAATGTCTCAACCCTTTTTGCGAGCAAGGCAAGAATTTGTGTGTTATGCCAAGTATACCAAACAACCGAACCTTCGATTTTGTCTGTTGATTCGTCTGAAGTTCTGACAAGATAATATACATCTGACCTTAGTGATACTTTAAAATGTACGTTTTCTAACTCATTGCTTATATCTCTTACTGCATTAAGCAGCGCAGAAATTCTTGTTATATCCTCATTTTTTCCCTGCCAACCTCTGTCAAGATCGTCAATGTATACATTTATTCTTTTATTGCGTTGAAAATTCTCATATACAGACATCTTCGCTTTGTCTGCGATTGCAATGCCTTTTAACGTGTCTGATATTGTCGTCAGCAATTTCCCAGTTGAAGGGATTTTATTTGACATTTTTTTTGAACTTTCTTCCGTGAAATAGCGTATGGCCTTGTCCGCAATAATTCCGCGTATCCCTTCGTTCCAAGCTCTAATAAGTTCAAGGAATCGGTCAGTTGACTCGGCTATGCCAGAGACGTCGTTCGGTTTGATTTCAATTGGTAAAATGCCATTGTCAAAGTCTTCAGCCGCAGCAATCTTGAAAAGGGCGGATTTCCCAATGCCCTTATGTCCAACAAGAATTCGCAACTTGAGGTCTGCACTCACTTGTTCAAAGATGTCATTCTTAAAATAGTATTCTTTCAATCGGTCGGTGTTTTCATCTTCTGCAGCTTCGTGACCAAAGAGGCGTTGGATGTTTTCTTCTGAAAAAATATTGTGGATTTTCAGTTTCTTGTTTTTTACCTGTTTGGCAAGATCTTTGAAGGGCGATGACATTGTTACTCCTGACACGTTGGTGCTATAAAATTTTCTGAGTAGTATCTAAAGATGTGCGTTGTGACAATGGGTAAACGGTTGACGGCGCACTATGGCAGTGGCTGTTGTAAATAAGAATGTGTTTAGATTTTGTTTTCGATGCGAGTCGAGCCTGGCGTGAGATGAACGGCAGGTGGCCTCCTTGGGTACAAGGTAGGATGTTTGGCGGTCTATCCCATATTTCTTTGCCGAAGTTGTTTTCATCAACTAGCACCTTGATTTCTTTCATTTGTGCATCGGAGAGTATGGCCGTGGTCTGAGCTTTGGCGATGCCGTTAACGAAAAGCCCATCTAGAGTATACCCATCTTGGACAATCTCAGTGGGTGAACATCTGTCGCTTCATAACAATGAAGGTTCACCCTGATATACTCACAGTATGTCAGGGTGTCTTTCATGCGCCTGGGCGGAAAAATTCTGTGAAAAAATAGACGATTACAACGGATGCAAAGCTGGGTCAGTGATTCCGAGCGGGTGCGCGTTGAATGCCGGGTATTGAGGGATGTTAGAAAAGCAAGGCATATCCCGTGGCCACCAAGGCCACGCTGATCACGCGCAGGCTCTGGTTGAACACAATGAGCCGCAGGGCCATGCCCGCAGGGAAGATGCCCGCATAGTAGGGGAACTGGTGGCGCATGGCCCGCATGGGGGAAGAAAGCACATTACCCACCAGCAGGGCCAGTACGATCTGCTGGGCCGTGAGTCCCCCGTCGTTAATCAGGGCGCCTGCCGCGGCAAGTCCCGCCGTGAACTCGCCCACCATATGAAAGGCCACGATGCCGAGCGCTTGGGGTTCCAGCCAGGAAAGCAGGGAAACGTGTTCGGCCATGAATGCTTCCAGCATATCCATGGCGCCCAACTGCTTGAGCAGGAAGAAGGCCGTGTAGATGGGCGTGGTGATGTACATGATTTTGGGCAGCCGTTTTTTGAACCGCTGCCAGGTCTTGCGCAGTGCCTTGCGGAACTTGCTCTCGCTGCTTGGCTCATCGTCGAGCAGGCAGACAACACAGCCTTCGGGCAGGGGCGGCAGCATAAAGCGGCCCAGCAGCACGATGAACGCGGTGCGCAGCAGTGCCGCGAACGCGGTCAGGCCCACATAGTGAAACGCGGCCTCGGCAATGAACGGCGCTGTGATGAAGAACACTGTGGGCAGGTGGAGAAAATAGGTGGGCAGGCTGTTGAACAGGTTGGAAAAAATCAGCTCTCGCCGGGTCAGATCCCCTTTTTCGTAGGCTTCGGCCAGCATGGTGTTGGCGGCCACGCCGGAAAAAAAGGCCAGGGAAAAGCTTGCCCCGGAAATATCCTTGAGCCGGGCCGTGCGGATCAGAGGTTCCGCGAGCTTGGCCACGCCCCGGGTCCAATGCAGGGACTCAATGAAGTTGCCCACCATCAGGCCTACGCTGATGAAAAAGGTCAAGCGCAGCAGCGGCCAGAAAAGTCCATCCCAAAGCAGTGTCGGATCAGGCATAGGCGGTGTTATTGTCGTGTGTTGCGGTGTTGCAGAAAAAGGCGCAGCCCCAGCCCGGCCAGACCTCCGGCTACACCGGCGAAAAAGTCCAGAAATTCCGGATGACGTCCCCAGGTGGGCGAGAGATCCTGGGCCAGTTCAATGAAGCCTGCCAGAACCACGGTAAGGGCTGTGGGAATCCAGAGGCCGGGCCAGGTGATGCGGAACGGAAACGACAGCACCATAACCAGAAATGCGCCAAAATGCAGCAGCTTATCGTTCAACTCCAGACTGGCCTGTACCGAGGCAGGCCCAAGGGCCATGCAGAGCACCCAGAGGACGTACCCTACCCAAACGGCTCGCCAAAAGAGAAGGGGCAGACCCGTGATGCAGCGGCGGTTCATGCGAGTTTATCCCGTTCCTCAGGAGGCAGGCGGAAGGTGTGCTCCGGCGCGGGAAAGGCTCCCGAGCGAACCTCGTCGCAGTAGCTTTGCAGCGCATCCACCATGGCTGGACCGATTTGCGCGTATTGTTTGACGAATTTCGGCACAAAGCGGTCAAACAGGCCCAGCAGGTCGTGCAGAACCAGCACTTGGCCGTCCGTGACATTGCCCGCGCCGATGCCAATGGTGGGGATGGTCAGCTCCCGGGTGATCAGGGCGGCGGTTTCCTCGGGAACGGCTTCCAGCACCATGGCGAATGCGCCCGCTTCCTCAAGGGCTTTGGCGTCTTCCAGCATGGCCCGCGCCGATGCAGCGCTGCGGCCCTGGGTTTTAAAGCCACCCAGTGTATTGAAATATTGGGGTGTAAGACCCACATGCCCTACCACGGGGATGCCCGCGCCCACCATGGCGGCCACGTGCGGGGCATAGGCTTTGCCGCCCTCAAGTTTGACGGCGTTGGCACGGCCCTGGGCGAGGAATCGCCCGGCATTGCGCACGGCCTCGGCCACGTCGGCCTGGTAGGAGAGAAAAGGCATGTCCCCCACGAGCAGGGCGCGGGAACGGCCCCGGGAGGCTGCCAGGGTATGGTGGAGCATGTCTTCCATGGTCACGCCGAGGGTGTCCTGCTGGCCGAGCACCACCATGGCCAGGGAATCGCCCACCAGGATCATGTCCACCCCGGCCTGATCCGCTATGCGGGCGGAGGGGTAGTCGTAGGCCGTGACCATGCAGAGTTTACGTTCGCCTTTGGCGGCGCGGATTTCGGGAACGGTGACGGGCTTGGCGTCGGAACAGGGGCGGCTGGACATGGAAACAACCTCCAGGCGTTGCGGCTCTATGACAGGGGGTATGAAACTAGGCCGCGCCGTACGGGGAGTCAAGTCCGGGAAAAAGAAAAGGCCGGACAGCGGACTGCCCGGCCTGATGAGAGCGATGCAACCGGCTTAGAGCGGCGCAAAGTTTTGCAGAACCCAGATGACGCGGCCCACAGTGCGGGAGTCCATCTGGTCGGCGGGAACATGGATGTCTTCATGCTCCTTGTTGTCGGCGCGCAGCACGAACTGGTCGTCGCGGAAGTAGACGCGGCGGATGAGCAGCCCCTGGTGGGGGAAGTGCACGGCGCAGAGATCGCCGTCCGGGTGCTGACGCTGCTTGGTGTCGATGCCGATGAAGCCGCCGCGCAGAAGCAGAGGCTCCATGCTGCGGTTGTCCTGTCGGACCACGAGCAGACCGTCGCGGTAGTAGGACTCGGGAATGGACAATTCCTCGACGGGCAGCGGTTCCCAGGTGTCCGAACCGGCATCTTTTCCGCCGGTGGAGGAAACCGGGACAACCCGACCCCGGGAATGGGGCTTGCCGTAGGGAGCCGGCGTCTCACGAAGAATCTGGTCCGCGGAGACCTTGGCCATGCTCGGGTTCAGATAGACCGGCTCGGAACCGTCCGAGAGCCAATCCGGATTCAGTCCATGGCTACGGTAGAGCTTGAGAAACCACTCCGCAGGAATGGAACAGCGACGCTTGGCGTCGGAGATGCTGGATTGACGGACATTGAGAACCTCGGCCAGCTGCACCTGGGTGCGCGCTCCCGTGGCTTTCTTAATGCGCTCAAGCGCGGATTCAAACCATTTTTCCAACGCTTCGTCGCATTTCTTTTTGGGTTTGGGCATGTACAAATCTCCTTATTCCTAACCTGGCTTTGTGTCCGAGAGTGTGGGGGGAACGGAAGCACCGCAAGGAACCCGCAATACCGCGGGCGCATTGCAGGCAAAAATGAGAGCGGGTTGAGTTCGAACAGCAGACAGACCCAGCCCGTGCAGGCATGGGCGCAATGGCTACGAACGGCAGACGCGCCTCGGACAAAAAAGCGGGAGTTGCCTCCCGCACCCCTCGTTGATTGATCGGGAGAAAACCCCGATCCCCTCGTTTTTAGCACCCACACGGGATGCTGGTCCATGTACTATACAACTGTGTCAAAATGTCAATAGGTTTTGCGATTTTTCAAAAATGTAATTATTCCAGAAGAATGAACATTGTTCAGGAAGGCAAAATACAGGACAGCAAGCTATAGGGCATAAAAAACCCTACCTCCCGTATGTTGCGGAAGGTAGGGTTTAAGTCTGTTACGCGTCAGGTCGGGGGCTATTGAAAGTGCTTCAGGAAGGGGGACTTGGGCGTCATGATCACCCGCGTGCCGTCCTTGAGGCTCTTTTCATAGGCTTCCAGGCTGCGCTTGAATTCGTAGAAGTCGGGAGCTTCCTCCAGGGCGGTAGCATAAATGCTGGTGGCCTCGGCCTCACCCTCACCTCGGATGATCTGCGACTTTTTTTGCGCTTCGGAAAGCAGCACAGCCCGTTCTTTGTCTGCCTGGGCGCGGATTTTGGCGGCCATTTCCTGGCCTTCGGCGCGGTACTGCTTGGCCTGGCGTTCACGCTCGGCCCGCATGCGGTTGAAGATGGCGCGCTGGTTTTCCGGGGGCAGGTCCGTGCGGCGAATGCGCACGTCCACCACGCTGATGCCGAAGGATTTGAGTTGTTCGCGGGTGCGCACCGTCACTTCCTCAAGCAGTTCCTTGCGCTTGTGGGCCACGATTTCCTTCAGCTCATAGCGGCCGAGCACCTCGCGCAACTGGCCGCGAACCACGTCGTCCAGTCGGGCCAGCGCCCCGGGGATTGTTTTGAATTTACGGTAAAAGGTAAGGGGATTCTCAATGCGCCATTTGGCGTAGGAATCCACCACCATGTTCTTTTTGTCTTCGGTGAGGATTTCCTCGGGCTTGGCGTCGTAGTCCAGAATGCGGGAGTCGAAGTAGAGCACGTCCTGCACGAAGGGCAGCTTGAAATGCAGGCCCGGATCATAGGACGATTCACCCACGGGGCGACCGAATTGCAGCAGGATGGCCCGCTGGGTCTGGTCTACGGTAAAGGCGCATTCCAGCGCCGAGACAACGACGACGAAGAGCAGGAGCAGGAGAATGATGCTGGAGCGCTTCACTGGGCACCTCCCTGGGTCTTGGCTCCGCCGGTACGCGGGCGGGCGTCGGGCAACTGGCCCAACGGCAGGTAGGGAACGGCCTTTTGCAATGCGTCGTCCGAAAGGATCAATTTTTCGGTATTCGGGTTCTGGAGCACGTGTTCCATGGTTTCCAGGTAGAGGCGGGTGCGGGTCACGTCCTTGGCCTTTTTGTATTCATCGGCCACGGCCTTGAAGCGGGAGGCGTCACCCTCGGCGCCAAGCACCTGCATGGCCTTGAAGGCTTCGGCCTCACGGATCATGGCTTCAGCCCGTCCCTTGGCCCGGGGCAGGATGTCCCGGCGGTAGGCTTCCGCCTCGTTGCGCAGCCGGTCCCGGTCTTCGCGGGCGCTGACAACGTCCTTGAACGCGTCGATGACTTCGTTCGGCGGATGCACGTTTTGCATCTGGAGGTTCACGAGCAGGATGCCGGTCTGGTACATGTCCAGGATGTGCTGCATCAGTTCCTGGGTCTGGTTCATGATGCGCTGCTTGTCCGTGGTCAGGGCCGCATCAATGCGGTTTTTGCCGATGACCTCGCGCATGGCGGCTTCGGCCGCGGATTTCACCGTGGCGTCGGGTCCGTCCACATTGAAAAGATAGGACATGGCATCCGCGACCTGGTACTGAATCGAGAACTGCACGTCCACGATGTTCTCATCGCCGGTGAGCATGAGGGACTCATCCTCCACGCTGCGCGTCTGGCCCTGCTGGAAGTTGCGGTCCTGCGAGGCCGAGCGGAAGCCGATTTCAATGCGCCGCACCTGGTCCACGTTCAGGGTGATCACGCTTTCGATCGGGTAGGGGACGTGATAATGCAGTCCCGGCCCGGTTTCCCGGTTGAATTCTCCGAACCGTTTGACCACGCCCCGTTCCGCCGGTCCGACGATGAAAATGCCGGTCAGCAGCCAAAGTACCACGACCGCCACAATGAGCAGCTTGAAGCCGGGGAACTTGAAATTTTTGAATTGTTTGAGTTTCTCGGAGAATTCGTCCATGTTTGGTGGACCACCGCCGAGAGGGCCGCGCCGTTGTTGCTGCTGCTTTTGCAGTTTTTCCCAATCCCAGTTCATGGGGTTGACATAGGCATTGTACGCAAACAGGTCAAGATGATCCGGCGGCGGAAAAGGGAAAGATCGGTATGGAAAAGTCGATGCAACGGAGTGGGGACGCCGTTTTCCGGGCCTATGACATTCGTGGTGTGGTTGGTGTGGATTTTACCGCATCCTGGATGGAGCGTCTTGGAAGGGCTTTTGGAACCTGGCTTTCGGAGCGCGGTTTGGGGCGGGTTGTCCTGGGGAGGGATGGGCGGGCCTCCTCGCCGGAATACCAGCTGGCCATGGCGCGGGGGCTGCTCGCCACGGGGCGGGACGTGCTCCTCGGGGGCTGCATGGCCACTCCCGTGCTGTACCATGCGGTGCATTCCCTGGGGACCAGGGCCGGGGGCATGGTCACGGCCAGCCACAATCCGCCGGAGTACAACGGTTGTAAGTTGTGGGGCGGGGACACCGTACTCAGCCCGGAAGAAATTCAGGAAGTACGTTATATTTTCGAGCGCGGGGTGTTTGCTGTCGGTCGCGGGGTGCTCGGCAGCCACGATCCCATTCCCTCCTGGCTGGAAGAGGTGGCCGGACTGGAACGCATTCAGCCGCCAGCCAATGGGGCGAAACCGCTGCACATCGTGGTGGATGGCGGCAATGGTCCGGCCGGAACGCTCACCGCGGATCTGCTGGAGCGGGCCGGAGCCGAGGCCGGTATCCGGGTGGAGCGGCTATTTTGTGACGTGGATCCCGCATTTCCCAACCACCATCCCGATCCGGTTGTGGAAGAGAATATGCGCCAGTTGCAGGAACGGGTCAAAACCGTGGGCGCGGACCTTGGCCTGGGCCTGGACGGGGATGGCGACCGCTTGGGCGTGGTGGATGAAACCGGGGAATTATGGCCTGGTGACCGTTTGTTGGCTCTCTTTGCCCGGGATGTGCTGACCCGCGTTCCCGGAGCGCGCATCATTGCGGACGTGAAATGCAGCCAGCGGCTGTTTGACGACATCGAGACCCATGGCGGGGAAGCGGTCATGGGCGTGACCGGCCATTCCATCATGAAACGGGCGCTTCGGGAGCAGGGCGCGGCCCTGGCCGGGGAACTGAGCGGACACATTTTTTTTGGGCAAGGCTTTTTCGGTTGGGACGACGCCGCGTACGCGGCCTTGCGGCTCACGGCCCTGGTGTCCCGCAGCTCCCGGCCGGTGTCGCGCATGTTGGAAGATTGGTCCCCGGCGGAGTCCACTCCGGAAATACGCATCCCCTGTCCCGATGAACACAAGTTTGAAGTGGTGCGCCGGGTGCAAAAAGATTTGGAAAAGCAGCATCGCATCATTGACGTGGACGGGGTTCGCGTGCTCCACCCCGGTGGGTGGGGTCTGGTGCGCGCCTCCAACACGCAGCCCGAGTTGACGCTGCGTTTCGAGGCCGCAACCCGCACACAATTGGAGGAATTACGCACTGTCGTGTGCGATGCAGTGAATCGCGCTGTACGCGCATTGCAATGACGGGGCGGTCCGGTGACCGGCTTGCCTTTTGAGGGTGGCCGGCTGCGGTTCGGACCGTTGCCGAAGGAGAACCAAGCCCCTTTCCGCGGGGGAACACGCGGGCCGGACCCGGATCCGGCCGGAGGCGGCCATGCTGACCGTTTGGGCGGCACGCTCATTGTGGCGAAGGCTGCTTTGTCTGCTCACCCGGCAAAAGCCCAGGGTGGAGGGACATTGCCTGCAATGCGGAAGCTGTTGTCGGGAAATCGCGTTGTGCGACAGCGGTCACTGGGTTCGGACCCGGCGACATTTCCGACAGCTCATGGAAAAACAACCCGGGTATGAGCGTCTGAACATGGTCGGGCGCGACACGGACGGCCGTATACTGTTCCGATGCTCCTGGCTCGCCCCGGACGGGCGTTGCCGTTGCTATCGGGATCGCTTGCCCCTGTGCCGGAATCATCCAAGCCCCTCTTTGTGGTTGCGGGGCGTGGACCTTCCCGACTCCTGCGGGTATACTCTGACGGGACCGACCCTCTCGGGGCTGCTGCGACGCAAGACCCCGACGTGGGACAACCCACCGGACCAGTTCAACGACGTGTTGCAACAGGAACGGAAAAGCCGTGCGAAATCGGACGGAAACGGAACCGAAGGAGCCGTGGAAGCGGAAAAGGATCCATGAAAAAATTCATTCTCCTGGGCTTGATCCTGGCGGTAGTGGCCGGGGTGCTGATCTGGCGTTCCAGCGGCACCCAAAGGGAAATCACCGTGCTGCAGACCGCTTCGGTGGAACAGGGCGAGGTGCGCCACCTGCTGGAGGCCACGGGTATCGTCAAGGCGCAGGTGGGCGCGCAGGTCAAGATCGGCGCGCGCGCCACCGGCGTGCTGGTGGATATCCCCGTGAAGGTGGGGGACGAGGTCGAGGCCGGACAGCTTGTGGCCGAGATCGACGACCGGGAAATTCGGGCCAAGCTCGCCGAGGCCCAGGCCCGGGCGCGTCTTGCCGATGCCAAGGCAGTGCGCGCCGCCAAAGACCTGGAGCGCAAAAAACGGCTCGTCAGTCAAAAATTGGAGCCGCAGTCCTCTCTGGATGAAGCCCTGGAAGACGCCCGCGTGACGCGTTACGAATCCCAGGCCGCGGCCGCGGCTTTGGAGAGTCTGCGCGTGCAGCTTTCCTATTACCGCATCTTCAGCCCCATCCACGGAGTGGTCTCCAACATCACGGCCCAGGAAGGGGAAACCGTGGTTTCGGGGTTGCAGGTCTCCAACCTTATCACCGTGCTGGATCCCACCCGTCTGGAGATGTGGATCTATGTGGATGAAACCGACGTGGGCCGCACCCATCCGGGCCAGGATGTGGAGTTTTTCGTGGACGCCTACCCGGACCGCGCTTTTACCGGCAAGGTCAAGCTGGTCTATCCCGAACCGGAAATCCGTGACAACATTGTGTACTACCGCGCGTTGGTGGACGTGATCTTCGACCCCGAGCATCCCTTGCGCCCGGAGATGACCACCCAGTGTCGCATCGTGGTGGAGCGGCGGGAGAACGTGCCCACCATGCCCAATGAGGCCGTGAAGTGGGTCAACGGCGAGCAGGCCGTGTTTGTGCTGCGCGGCGGCGTTCCCGAGCGTGTGGACGTGGAGCTGGGGCTGCGCGGACTGGAGCGGAGCGAAGTGCGGTCCGGTCTGAACGTGGGTGACGAGGTGGTTACCCAGTTGGTGTTGCCGGACGTGGGGGCGGGGGCGCGATGAACCGTCAGGAACGCCCGGACATGATCCGGCTGGAAGGATTGGGCAAGGTGTTTGCCATGGCCGGGGAGGACGAAAACACCGGCTCCGGCGGCACCGTGGAAATCCTCAAGAGCATTGACCTGCGCATCCGGCCCGGCGAGTTTGTGGCCTTGCAGGGAACCTCCGGCTCGGGAAAATCCACGCTTCTGCATATTATCGGTCTGTTGGACCGTGCCACCTCGGGCCGGTATTATCTGGACGGCGCGGATGTCTCCACCCTGGACGACAACGCCCTGTCGGACCTGCGCAACCAGCGGCTCGGATTTGTGTTTCAGAGTTTTTACCTCATTCCCTATGCCACGGCCCTGGACAATGTGCTCCTGCCCGGCATGTACGCGGACCGGTCCCAGGCGGAACTGCGTCGCCGGGCCGCTTCCTTGTTGGAACGCGTGGGACTTGGCGACCGGATGCGCTTTAAACCGACGCGGCTTTCCGGCGGCCAGCAGCAACGGGTGGCCATGGCCCGGGCCATGCTCAACGACCCGGACGTGATTTTGGCGGACGAACCCACCGGGCAGCTGGATTCGCAGACCAGCGCGGAGATTTTGGAATTGTTTACGGAAATCAATGCCGCAGGCACCACCATCATTCTTGTGACCCACGACGAGGCCACGGCCGCGGCCGCGCAACGGGTCATCCGCCTGCATGACGGCCGGGTGGTGGAGGCAGAGCCTATCTAACCGTTCCGGCCATGGTTTCCCTGGCCGCGCCTGCTGCCTTGTACGGCAGCAACGGCCTGCACGCCGTGATCAGGGCCGTTTTTTGTTCAACGACCCGGCAGGCGTCGTCGGAGGTCGATCCATGCTTGATCCCCTGGAAATGTTCGGATTGCGTACCCGTCGGGTGTTGCCGGGCGTTGCCTTGTGCGGCAGTCCGCAACGCTGCGCGGCACGCTCCGTGCGCGAGGACCGGCAGGGCAGACAATGGATCCTGGAGCAGCTTCGCCGGGATCAGCTGGACCGTCGGCGCGCCGTGGCCGGCATCCTGGAGCGGTTGCGCGCTATGGGGCTGGAGCGTCTGCCCGAGATTCGCCGCAGCGTGAACCAGGAGCATGTGGGCCGGTGTGCGGGCATGCATTGGCAGCTGACCCGTTATGTGCCGAGCGACCCTCTGCCCAGGCCGGGATATCTGGATCATGCCGAACGGGGCGTGGAACTGGCCGCGTTCCTCACGGATTTTTCCCCGGCCTGCCGGAACCTGCCTTTGAAAGCGGCTGATCCGTTGGGTCCGGCTCTGGATCCACTTGCCTATGCCCGGGATCTGGAGGAAACGGTCCGGCGCGCCCACCCCCGGGTCCATTCCCGGCTTTGCGCTGTATTGCGCGGTTTGAAGTCGCATCAAGACGCCTTGTCCGCGTTGCCCGTATCCTGGCAACACGGGGATTTTCACCCCCTGAACGTGCTCTGGCGCGGCCGCAAAGCCGTGGCCGTCATTGATTGGGAATTTCTCGGGTTGCGGCCCGAGTGCTGGGATGTGGGGAATATGCTGGGTTGCCTCGGGTTTGAGCATCCGTCGGGGCTGGTGGGTCCGTTGGCGGCCGGGCTGGTTCAGGGCGTGGCCCGGGCCGGGATCCTTTCGGCCGCGTCCTGGGCTGTGCTTCCGGAGTTTATGGTTTTGCAACGCTCGGCCTGGCTTGCCGAGTGGCTTCGGCAGGGCGACGGGGATTTGGTGGACATGGAATTGGACTACATGGAATGGCTGCTGCGCGAGGCGGATCACCTGCGATCTGTTTGGAATAGTGCCGTTCCAGAGGGAGAAGCGGCATGAGTCTGCGCATGGTGGAAATCGTATGCGACAACGCGGGCAAGGATCGCGTGCTCGCGGAAATGCGACAATTCGACGACGACCGTTTTCTGAGCTGGAGCGCGGGCGAGGACGAGGACGATGAGCCGCTGCGGGCGCGGGTGCTGTTGGACGGGGATGTGGCTTCCGGGCTGGTGGACCGGCTGGAGCGACGCTTTTCCGGGGAAACCGGCTTCCGCATCGTTATTTATCCGGTCCAGGCCACGATTCCCCGATTGGAACCGCCGGAAAACAACAGCGAACCTGGATCGGAACCTGAGCAGACCGAGACGCCGGACGCGTCCCCAAAGCGTGAGGGCGTGATTCGGGAAGAGTTGCGGGCCGCGGTGCAGGAGGGAGCGGAGTTCACCGGGCTGTTTGCGCTGCTGGCCACGCTGGCGTCGGTGGTGGCGTCCATCGGCCTGTTGCGGGACAACCCCGCCGTGGTCATCGGCGCCATGGTCATTGCGCCGCTGCTTGGTCCCAATGTGGGGCTGGCCTTGGCCACGGTTCTTGGGGATGCGCGGCTGGCCCGCGCCTCGTTGGGAACCCTGGCCGGGGGCATTGCTCTGGTTGTTGCTCCGGCGCTGGCGCTCGGCTGGTTGCTGGGCGCTGATGCAGGGTCCGGGGAATTGGCTGCGCGCACCGTGGTGGGCCTTTCGGACGTGGCCCTGGCCCTGGCGGCTGGCGTGGCGGGCATCGTCTCGTTGAGCCGGGGGGCATCCACGGCCCTGGTGGGGGTCATGGTGGCTCTGGCGTTAGTGCCGCCGCTTTCGGCCTGCGGGTTGTTTTGGGGAGCCGGAGAGCTGGACCATGCCGCAAGTGCGGGGTTGCTCGCCCTGACCAACGTGGTCTGTCTGAATCTGGCCGGGGTATTGACCTTTGCGATCCGCGGAGTGCGGCCTCTCTGGTACCATGAAATCCGGTCCGCCCGGTCTGCTGTGTTTCGCGCCCTGGCATTTTGGACGATGCTTTTGTTGGCGGTGACCGCTGTGATCGTTTTGAACTGGCGCTTTTTTTGACCGCATCCGGGTGAAGGTGCGGGGTTGGCTGCCCCTGCGCGAATCAGAGATTCATCAGCGTGGAGCCGGGATTCACGCCGTGCTTGCGCTGCATTTGCCGATAGGTACGCATCGCGTGGTCGGCCGAGCGGTTCAAACAGCGGTCCAGATTGGACCAGGGGCAGATATTCTCCCTGGTTTTGAGCACCACGTCATTGGTCAGTGCAAGGGTGATTACAAAGGATGCCTTGCCCGTGGCGGAACGGAACCCGGTGGCGTCGATCCTCTTCTGTTCCGTAACCAGTACATGGGCGTTTTGCAGCAGATCCCGATGGCGGGAAAGGGTTGCCATGAACTGGGGCAGTCCTTTTTCATTGACGTTGTGTTCGCGCAACGTGCCGGGCATGCCAAAGAATTCGACGTCCACCCCGGAGCTGGAGCGCGCATGGCCCATGCCGGACCAGAGCAGCGCCAAAAGAAGCGTTGCGATTCCATACCCCATGGTCTGCAAAAAACGATGGTTCCCTTGCATCACGTACCCCCGAAGACAGTCTTAAGCAGCACGCAGTGTAGCATGGAATGCGCAAGGGAAAAACCGTTGCCGCAATATTTACGGCCTTGTCAGGCAATGGCTGGGAAATGTCAGGGCAGTTGGGCGATGTAGGCGTACATGACCCAAAAATGGCAAAAGCTGCCCAGCAGCACAAAGATGTGGAAGATCTCGTGGAATCCAAACACCCGGGGCCAAGGATCGGGTCGGCGCAGGGCATAGACCACGCCGCCCAGGGTGTAGCTCAGTCCGCCTGCCAGCAGCCAGAGCAGCGCTCCCGGGGTCAGGGCTTGCACCAGCGGCCACACCGCGGCCACCACCACCCAGCCCATCAAAATATAAAATCCTGTGGAAAGCCAGCGCGGGGCGTTCATCCAGCAGAGCTTGACCGCACTGCCCGCCAGGGCCAGCCCCCAGACCACGCCGAAAATGGACCAGCCCCATGCGCCGCGAAGCGGCACCAGGCAGATGGGCGTATAGGTACCCGCGATCATCACGAAGATCATCAGATGGTCCAGCTTGCGCAGTCGCCGGGTGCGCCGCTCTGCGTAGGGGATCCAGTGGTAGAGCGTGCTGGCCGTGTAGAGCAGGATCATGGCCGCGCCGAAAATAGCGAATGAGGTCACATGCCAGGCCGTGCCGTGGGTCGCTGCACGGACCAGCAGGACCACCAGGGCCGCAATCCCGCCGAGCGCGCCCAGCAGATGGGTCAGGCCGGCCAGGGGGTCGCGCAGTCCGCAAAAGGGACGGCGCATCACGGAATCACTCATTTCGCATCCTCCTGTCGGAAGTATAGCCCGGGCAAGCGCGTAACGCAAAGGCGCGTTGCCCGCCGTGCCAAAAAAACAGGGAGCAGCCCGGGCCGCTCCCTGTGGAGTGTTTGTGGCAGAACCGACCAGACATGCCCGTAGGCCGGGGCAGTGGGTTGGTCGGCATCGCGTTGGGCCGCGAATTATTGGGCGTCGCTGCCGTCGTCGTCCGCTTCGGGGGCGGCGGTGTGCTGGCCGGGTACGCCGAATTCGGCCTGCATGCGTTCGCCGGGTTCCGGATTCGGCACGGCCTGTTCGGAAGCGGCTTCCAGGGTGCCGCCGTCGGTCTCCGCGGGATGTTGTTCCGTCTGGGGGGCCGCGGTTTCAAGCGCATCCTTGGGAGAATCCGCCTCAATGTAGCGGGCAAAGACCAGGAAACCGGTGTGGGCCACCATGCGGTCTTCGGGCCGCAGCCGGTCGGCCACGGGCTTGTAGCGGCGGACCAGGATTTCCAGCACTTCCACATCCTGGAACGGGCCGCGCTCCAGGCCGCGCAGCAGGTCGCTGACCTGGTTCACCGTGGGCAGCAAAAAGCCGCACATGGCTCCGGGGATCACGGCGGAGGGGATGGATTCTAGGTAATCCCAGGGCGTGCGTACGTCCAGGAACAGAGCGTGGGCGCCGTTGTGCCGGAATCCTTCGGAAATATCCTGGTTGACCTGCTCCACACGATGGGCCAGGCCGACGCGTTCCAGGTTCTTGCGCGCCAGGCGGTAGAATTCCTCGCGCCGTTCGTAGGTGATGACCTTGCCGGTATCGCCCACGTACCAGGCCAGAGCCGTGGTCAGGCCGCCGGATCCGGTGCCGGACTCAATTACGGTCATGCCCGGGCCAACCCCCAATTTCAGCAGCAGATAGCCGATTTCCTTGGGGTACATAATCTGGGTGGACCGCTTCACGTTTTTGATCAAATCGTGCACAGTGGGACGGAGCACGAGATAGGGTCTGCCCAAATGGGTGCGGACGCGGCGTCCGTATCCTGCCTCGGCCACCTCGGACATGAGAATGCGGCCGTCGTGGGTGTGGACCTCGGCCTGGGGGTCGAGCTTATGCAGATACCGCTTGCCCTTGGGGCTGATGAGCAGTACCAAATCTCCAGAATTCAACATGGAAGCCTCCTCGCGCTGTTCGCGCACCATCAGGTACGGTAGCGGCCCGTACCTCGTCAAGCCGAAGACGGCTCCAAACCATCGGAAACGGACGCCATGGCATTCAAGTATATTTTCGGACCGGTCATGTCCGGCAGGCTTGGCCTTTCATTGGGCCTGGACCTGCTTGGGGAAAACATCTGCAGCATGGATTGCGTCTACTGCGAGGTGGGCGCCACCACCACCCTGACCCTGGATCGCCGGGCCTGGGTACCCGCCCGGGTAATTTTGGACGAGCTTTCCCGCTGGGTTGCGGAGGGCGGGGATACCGAGTACGTGACCCTGGGCGGTTCGGGTGAGCCTACGCTCAACGCGGACATGGGCGAGGTCATCCGGGGAGTGCGGCGCATTGTTCCGGGCAAGCCCGTGGCCGTGCTCACCAACGCCAGCACCCTGCACCTGCCCGACGTGCGTCGGGAGCTTTGCCTTGCCGATGTGGTTCTTCCTTCCCTGGATTCTCTCGTACCCCAGGAAATGCGCCGACTCAACCGTTGTGTGGCGGGTGTGGATCCGGAAACCGTTGCACAGGGGCTGTTGGCCTTTCGTGAGGAGTTTTCCGGCGCGATTTTTCTGGAGGTGCTCCTGGCGGCCGGATACAACGATTCCAAGGAAAACTTGCAGGCGTTGCAGGAATTCGTTCCCCGCCTGGACCCGGACCGTGTGGACGTGGTAACCCTTACCCGGCCCGGAACCCTGGATGCGGCCAGGGCCGTGGATGAAAGCACCATGGCCCGCTGGCGCGAGGCGCTGCACGCGCATCAGCCGCACGCGGCCCATGCCGAAGCCCGGGTCCGGCAATTGCCACCCGAGCAAGCTGCCGATGCGGTGCGATCCTCGCTTGCGCGCAGACCGCAAACCGTACTACAGTTGGCGGGTGGAATCGGGCTTGCCCCGGAACGGGTGCGCGAGGCGCTGGAACGGCTGGAGCGGGAAAACGCTCTGGTCACCCGGGAAGGAGAGGGCGGCCCGTATTATTCCGTGCGCCGCTGAGCGCCCTGGCGCGCGTCCGTTGCGTATCGGCGTCCGCGCCCGGCCCGCCATGTGGTTGCCGGGGATGCATCCCCCGGAATCCTGGCGGCAAACAGCGGCGGTCGGATGATTTTTTCACTTGCGGCAGGACGCAAAAGCCCCTGTTTTCGGATTTCGACGTGTTGCCGTCGAACCGGGCTGGCTGTTCGCGCCGCATGAAAGGTTTCGCCGGGGAGAGGTTCCCCGGACGGAGCATGCATGTTTCCTGGACGGTGAACCGGTCAACAGACCGGCCAGCCGTCATCTCCCTCCCGCTGGCGTGCCGCGGGGCGGAAAAAATTTTATTGTATATTTCAGTACGAGGATTCAATGACGAAAAAACGACAGAAGATGTTCATCAGTTCGCTGCCCGGCGAGCAGGTGGAAGTGGTCATCGCCGAAGAAGGCAAGGTCATGGAGTACTATGTGGAAATGGCGCACATGGCCAAGACCAAGGGCAATATTTATAAAGGCTATATCCACAACATCGACGTGGGCCTGCAGGCCGCGTTCATCAATTACGGGGCCGAGCGCAACGGATTTCTCCAGATCGACGAGGTGCATCCCGAATACTACCAGGGCGGCTACAAGTTGCAAAAGGGGCAGAAATATCCCCCGATCCAGCATGTGCTGCGTCCGGGCCAGGAAATGCTGGTCCAGGTGGTCAAGGAACCCACGGGCAAGAAAGGGGCGTTTCTCTCGTCCTATCTCTCCCTGCCGGGCCGGTTTTTTGTCTACACCATCGGCCGCGGGCAGGTGGGCATCTCCCGCAAGATCGAGGATGAAAAGGAACGCGCCCGCCTGAAAAAAATCATTGAGCAGGTCAAGACCGAAGAAGGCGTGGGCCTGATCGTGCGCACCGCGGGCGTGGGCCGCAACAAGCAGGATCTCACCAGGGACTACAAGTACCTCAGCCGATTGTGGAACGACATCAAAAAGCGGGGCATGGCCGCCAAGACCCCGGCCCTGATCTATCAGGAAATGGAATTGGCCACCCGGGCCGTGCGCGATTACCTTTCCACGGATATGAGCGAGGTATGGGTGGACGACAAGCAGGTGGAAGGCAGCATCAAGGAATTCATGCGTCTGGCCTTCCCCCGCACCGCATTGAACCTGCGCCTGCACAGTGATCCGGAAAAAAGCCTTTGGGAGCGGTTCAACCTGCACCGCCAGATCGAGGAAATTTATTCCCGGGAAGTGACCTTGCCCTCCGGCGGCCAGCTCGTGTTCGACGCGGCCGAGGCGCTCACCGCCGTGGACATCAACTCCGGCAAGATTTCCGGGGAGCGCAATTTTCAAAAAATGGTGCTCAAGACGAACATGGAGGCGGCCGAGGAAATCGCCAAGCAGCTCCGGCTGCGCGACATCGGCGGCCAGGTGGTCATCGACTTCATCGAGATGAAGAATCCCAAGGACTGCCGCGAGGTGGAAAAGACCATGCGCCAGGCACTCAAGTCCGACCGGGCGCGCACCGTGGTGGGCCGCATCTCCGAGTTCGGGTTGATGGAGCTGGTGCGTCAGCGCATGGGTTCCTCGGCCCTGGCCGTGACCACGGAGCCGTGTCCCTGCTGCGGCGGCACGGGCCTGCGTCGCAACATGGAATGGCAGTGCCTCCAGGTCATCAAAGACATGTACCGCCAGTTGCGCAAGCCGGGCCATCCTTCGCCCCTGGTCATGCGTCTGGGCGAGGAACTGGCGCTCTACATGCTCAATCATAAGCGGGAACAGCTGCTGGAGCTGGAACGCCTCTTTGAAACCCGCATAGATTTGCTCATGGATCGGCCCATCAGCGACTGACCATGCCGCCATGCCAAAGCGCGTCCCTCGGAACCGACCGGTTCCGGGCGGCGCGGGCGCATGGCAGAAAGGACCGCCCATGCCGCATCCCGCCACAGTAAAACAGATCGAACGGCCCGCACCGGGTGACCGTGTGCTGGTTCACGTCTGTTGCGGTCCCTGCTCCATCGCTACGGTGGAGATGCTTCACGACGAGGGGTTTGAGGTCACGGGCCTGTTTCTCAATCCCAACATCCACCCCCTTTCCGAATACCTGCGCCGCAGGGACGGCGCGCTGGAAGTGGCCGAACGCATGGGATTCAAACTCATTGTGCGCGACGAGGAATACGACCCCGTGGGATACATGCGGGACATTACGTTCCGCGAGGCCAACCGTTGCCTGCTGTGCTACCGCATGCGCCTGGAGCGGGCCGCCCAGATCGCCAAGCGGGGCGGGTTCGCGGCCTTCACGTCCACATTGCTGTATTCCAGACAGCAGCGGCACGACGACATCCGGGGGCTGGGCCGTGATCTGGCCGCCCGGGGCGTTCCGTTTTTGTACCGGGATTTTCGCGTGGGTTGGCAACGGGGCATTGAGGAATCCCAGCGCATGGGCATTTACCGTCAGCAATATTGCGGTTGTCTCTACAGCGAGGTGGAACGCTTTCATAAGGAGCTGGGTCATGACCCCATCCGACCGTACCGAGGCTGATTCGTGTGTTTCCGGATTGACGCCGGTGTTGGGCTGCTCGGGCAGTCCGCGCAAGGGCGGCAATTCCGATTTGCTGCTGCGGGCCGCCCTGGACGGCGCCGCGCAGGGCGGGGCTGCCGGCTTTGCCGCGCATCTGCCGGACTATCGCTTCGATCCTTGCGTGGGCTGTGAGCAATGCCGCACGGCCAAGGCCTGTACGCGCCTGCAGGACGGCATGCAGCTGCTCTATCCCCGGGTCCAGGCGGCTCACGGGTTGATCCTGGCCTGTCCCACCCACAATTATAATGTCACGGCCTGGATGAAGGCGTTCATCGACCGGCTGTACTGCTTTTATGATTTCGACATGCAGGCGCGGCCCCGGACCTGGGGCAGCCGACTGGCCGGACAGGGACGCGTGGCCGTGGTCATGGCCGTGTGCGAGCAGGAATCCTCCGACGACATGGGCGTGACCCTGGAGGCCATGACCCGCCCCTTGCAAGCCCTGGGCTACGAGGTGCTGGACCAGTTGGCCGTACTGCGCATCTTCGACAAGGCCGGTGTGCGCGACGACCGGGAAAGCCTGGAGCGCGCCCACGCCCTGGGCCAAATCCTCGGACAGCGCGTCGCCTCGCTTGTGGACGGGCAATAGCAACGGGGAAAGGCCGTGGCGCGAATCTTTGGCGAATCTCCCGCTCCCCAACGGCCGCAAACGTCGGCTCCCGTGCAACGCGAATGCGCGGACAAAAAGCTCCTGCTGTACGTGCATGTGCCGTTTTGCCGGTCCAAATGCCGGTATTGTTCCTTCCATTCCCAAGCCTTCGACTCCGCAGCATATGCCTGGTACCTGCAAACCCTGCAACGCGAGATCCCTCTCTGGGCCGAGCGATTGGGCCGGGTCCGGCTGGATACGGTCTATTTCGGCGGGGGAACCCCCAGCCTCATGCCCCTGGCCGACCTGGACGACGTGCTCGGGCTGCTACGGGATAATTTTTGGCTGGAACCGGAAGCGGAAATCACCCTGGAGGCCAATCCCGAGTCCACGCAGGATGTAAGCTGGTTTCGGGGGCTGCTTTCCCTGGGCGTGAACCGGCTCTCCCTGGGGGTGCAAAGCCTCGCGGATGAGGATCTGGTGCGCCTGGGCCGCCCGCATACCGCGCGCATGGCCGTGGAAGCCTATGGAATGGCGCGTCAGGCCGGATTCGGCAACATCAGCCTGGATTTCATCTGGGGATTGCCCCGACAAAAGCTCAAGCACTGGCTGGATCAACTGAAAACCGCGGCCAAACTCGGGGCCGAACATCTATCCTGCTACGGCCTGAGCATTGAGGAAGGCACGGAATTGCATCGCATGTCCGCGGAGGTGGACTTGCAACTGGCCGGGGAGCAGGAGCAGTCCAAAATGTTCGTGTATGGAGCGGAACTGCTGGAGTCCCTGGGGTATCTGCAATATGAAATTTCCAATTTCGCGCGCATGGGCTACCGGGCGGTTCATAACAGCGGCTATTGGGAAGGCCGCGACTACCTCGGGCTGGGACCATCCGCGGTCAGCACCCTGGGCCGCCGCCGGTTCACCAACCCTGCCTACCTGGACGCCTATGACGCGGCCGTGCGCGGGGATTTTGCGGGCATGGATTTTGAGGAGTTGTCCGACCAGGACCGTTTGGTGGAGTTGGTCATGCTTTCCCTGCGCACATCCCAGGGGCTGGAGCTGGCCCGGCATCGCAAGCTGGCCGGGTTTGATCTGATGAAGCGGCATGAGCGCCTGATCCAGGCGCTGGTGCAAAACCGGCTCGTGCGCATCAATCGCGGCCGTTTGCGGCTCACCAAGGAGGGCATGGCCGTTTCCAATGTGATTATTTCGCGGCTCACGGAGGCTTGATCTCCGACGCGGTTTTGAGAATTGCTTGCCGTTCCATCCTGCCGGGGGTATTCTGCATTTATGTGCGCCGTACTCATCACAGGCGGAGCCGGGTATATCGGCTCCCATGTCAATAAGATGCTCAACGCCCGGGGCGTGGAGACCGTGGTGCTGGATTCGTTGGTCACGGGCCACGCGGATTTTTTGCGCTGGGGCCGTTTCGTGAAGGGCGATCTCCGGGATCCTTCGGCCCTGGAGCGGGCCTTTGCCGGACCGCGTATCCACGCGGTGCTGCACTTTGCCTCGTTCATTGCGGTGGGCGAGTCCGTGGCGGACCCGAATAAATATTACCACAACAACGTGGCCGCCACCCTGAACCTGCTGGACGCCATGGTGCGACACGAGGTACCCGGGCTGGTGTTTTCCTCCTCGGCCTCGGTCTACGGGGAGCCG
Source organism: Paucidesulfovibrio gracilis DSM 16080 (assembly GCF_900167125.1). Lineage (NCBI taxonomy): Bacteria > Pseudomonadati > Thermodesulfobacteriota > Desulfovibrionia > Desulfovibrionales > Desulfovibrionaceae > Paucidesulfovibrio > Paucidesulfovibrio gracilis. The sequence continues at coordinate 11,632 of NZ_FUYC01000008.1, read as the reverse complement.
GAGCAGGAACTGCTGGACGAAGCCCACCCCATGCGGCCCCTGTCGCCCTATGCGCGGTCCAAGGCCATGGTGGAGCAGATGCTTGCGGATTATCACCGCGCCCACGGCCTGGCCTCCTGCCGATTGCGCTATTTCAACGCGGCCGGAGCCGATCCGGACGGGGAACTGGGCGAGCGGCACGAACCGGAAACGCACCTCATCCCCCTGGTCCTGCACACGGCCCTGGGCCTGCGGTCCCATATTTCCATCTTTGGCACGGACTATCCCACGCCGGACGGTACCTGTGTGCGCGATTACATCCACGTGCACGACCTGGCCCAGGCCCATGTGCTGGCCCTGGACTGGCTGGACCGGGGCGAGACCCGCGCCTTCAACCTGGGCAATGGCAACGGCCATTCCGTGCGCGAGGTCGTGGACGCGGCCCGCGAGGTCACAGGCCGGGATATTCCGGTGCAGGAAGCCGCCCGACGCCCCGGAGATTCTCCCGTGCTGGTGGCCTCGTCAAAGCGTGCCCGCACGGAGCTGGGCTGGCGGCCCGCCCACGGCGACCTGGAAAGCATTATTCGCTCCGCCTGGGATTGGCACCGCAAGGATTGCCGCGCTCCGGTCCGATCATAATTCCATTTTATCCGTATCATAGGACATTTTGCTCACGGCTCGGCTCTCATTGTCGACCCGCACCCGCCCTCACCGTCACAAGGAGGATTCATGACCACGGGCATCTCACCTTTCGACCCCCTGGAAATCAATGGTATGCGGCTGCGCAACAGGTTCATGCGTTCCGCCACCTGGGAAGGCATGGCCGATGCGGACGGCCTGGCCACGGAAAAGCTGGCCCGGTGCATGGGCCGACTGGCCGAGGGCCGGGTGGGGTTTGTGGTCACGGGACACGCGTTTGTGCAGGCCGACGGCCGCGCCGGGTCCGGCCAGCTGGCCGCGGACCGGGACGAGTGTTTGCCCGGCTTGGCGTCGCTGGCCGAGACCGTGCATGCGCACGGAGGCGCCTGCGCCTTGCAGTTGGCCCATGCGGGCGCGCACGCTCTGTCCTCGGGGTCGGGGAACCAGCCCAAGGGACCGTCCGCCCTGGATCTTGGCCGGGGACAATCCTGCGAGGCCATGACCTGCGCCGAGATCGGCCGGATCGTGGATGCCTTTGCCGATGCGGCCCAGCGCGCCAGGAGCGCGGGATTCGATGCCGTGCAGATTCACGCGGCCCACGGATATTGTCTGAGCCAATTTCTTTCGCCTCATTACAACCAGCGTACGGACGAGTACGGCGGCCCACTGGAAAATCGCGCCCGGTTCCTTTTGGAAACCCTGCAGGCTGTGCGTGCGGATCTTGGGCCGGACTTTCCGGTGCTGGTCAAGCTCAACAGCCGGGACTACCTGGACCGTGAATTGACTCGGGAAGAGAGCCTGCTGCTTTGTCGGCGTCTGGAAAATATGGGCGTGGACGGAGTGGAGCTTTCCGGGGGAACCCAGTTTTCCGGCCGGAACATTCCGGTGCGAACCGGTCGTCCGGAAATCCCCGGGGGCGAGGCCTGGTACGAGGATGCGGCCAGGCAGTTCAAGGCGGAACGGGCCATGCCCCTGATGCTGGTGGGCGGCATCCGCAGCCTGGATACGGCGGAGCGGTTGTTGGATGAGGGCGTGTGCGACGTGGTTTCCATGTGTCGTCCTTTGATTCGGGAGCCGGACTTGGTGCGCCGCTGGGAGCAGGGCCGCCGGGAGCCGTCGTCCTGTGTTTCCGATAATCTTTGTTTCCGGGCGGCCATGCAGGGGGATCTTTCCTGTCTGACCCTGGAACGCCAATCCAAGGATGAAGCATGAACGACGCGGATCGCGACCGCATGAAGCGGTGTTTGGCCGAGGAAATGGAACGCTGCCGCGCGGAGATCGCCCGTTTGGAGACAACGGCCGATCCCGTGGCCGTGGACAGTGCCGTGGGCAGACTCTCGCGCATGGATACCCTGGTGAACCAGGGCGTGAGCGGCCAGTCCCTGAGCAAGGCGCGGCGGCGGCTGCTTCTGTTGGACAGGGCCTTGCGCAACGCGGATTATCCAGGATTCGGCGAGTGCGTGGAATGCGGGAACCCCATCCCCGTGAAGCGGCTGCTTCTGGTGCCGGAAACCGAATATTGCGTTCATTGCGCGCCGGAGTGATGGGATTGATTCGTGTTGGCCGAGGATTGACGGCTGAGCGCTTTTGGGGCATCGGAAAAGCGCAACCAAGGAGATTTGATGTTCCGTAGGAACGAGGAGCTTGTGTCCCGGGTCGCCGAAGTCCGGCGCGTGCGGGCCTAGCTGCTGAGGAACCACTGTCCCCGTGCTGTGAAACCGGCCAGAAGCGGCTGGTTTTCGCGCCTGTGGACATTGTCCGGGCATCCGGCCTGGTGAACGCGTTTCATCCGAAACCGTTCTTTTGTTGCGTCCATTGCTTTGGCGATCCCTTCACCTCATGACGAATTGTCCCGGTCGCAGCCGCTCAACGCGGTGCGCGGCCATGCTGCACGGCCGATGCAATGGTCGGCCAAAGACAAGGTGAAGAAGAATGCACGATGACAACGCATATCCCCTCATTGACACATCCCTTCGGGAAGACTTGGTCCGCCTGGGCTGGTGCGGACATTTTGACCGTGAACTCGCTACCATGGAGGAACACCTGCCCCGGAACGAACCCTGGCGCATGGCCAGGGTGGTGAGTGTGGGGCAGGACATCTTTCTGGTGGCGAACGGCCGGGAGGAATGGTTCTGCACCCCGGCCGGACGGCTTCGATCCCGCCGCACCCGGGACTATCCCGTGACCGGCGACTGGGTGGTGACCTGCGAGAACACGGTCCGGGCGGTCGTACCCCGGCGCAACATGCTGGCCCGGGGCGAGGCCGGATTTCGCGGAGCTGAAACGCGAAGCGCCGTACGCGAGCAGCCCATCGCCGCGAACCTGGACATGGTTTGCATTGTCTGCGGCCTGGATCGGGATTTCAATCCCCGGCGGCTTGAGCGGTACCTTACGCTGGTATACAATTGCGGTCTCACGCCCATGGTGGCGTTGACCAAGGCGGATCTTCACGAGGATCTGGAGTCGTTTCGGTGGGACGCGCAGCTCGTGGTCCCCGGCGTACCCGTGTTGCTTTGCTCCGTACCACAGGGACGGGGATTGGACGAGCTGGCCGCCTTGCTCGAACCGGGCCGTACCGCGGCCCTGGTCGGCTCTTCGGGCGCGGGAAAGTCCACGCTGGTCAACGCGCTCTACGGCAGTGATGTTCAGGCCACCCGGGATGTGAGCCGGAGCGTGGGAAAAGGACGGCATACCACCACGTCCCGAGAGTTGATCCGGCTTCCCGGAGGCGGGCTGCTGGTGGATAATCCCGGCATTCGCGAGATAGCGCTGAACCGGGAAGGCGAGGGAGCCGTGGGCGCGTTTCCTGACATCGACGCCCTGGCCGCGCAGTGCCGTTTTGCGGATTGTTCGCATACGGCCGAACCGGGATGCGCTGTCCTTGACGCGGTTGCAGCCAAGGAACTCTCGGCGCAACGTCTGGAGAGCTATCATAAGTTGCAGCGCGAAATGCAGCATGCCGAAGCCCGCATACAGCGCGGATCGGACCGCGTGGAAAAGGAGCGCTGGCGGGAGGTGAGCCGCCTGCAACGACGCATGAAAAAGCAAGGGAAACGGAAGTAGGCCACGCGCAGGCGCGGCGTTTTTCAACCAATGCGAGGGGTATCGGTGTGGCCGCCGGTACCCCGTTTCGCTTTTTGGGGAAGGGGATTTGCCGTGTCGTGCTGTTTATTGCGGTCAGGCCCGGGGCAGGCGCACCTCAAACACGGTGTCGGGTTCGTGCTCCAGCAGCTCCAATTCTCCGTTCAGGTAGCGGCGCACCAGCAGCCGCGCAAAATACAGGCCGAATCCGCGTCCGTCCCCTTTGGTGGAAAAGCCGCGCTGAAAAATCTGGCGGCGTACGTTTTCCGGCAGAGCGCCCGGATTGTGGACGCGCAGCCCCACGGTTTGGTCATTCCTGGTGCAACGCAACTGCACCGCACCCTGGCCTTGCACGGCTTCCAGGGCATTTTCCACCAGTTGCCGTAGCGCGTAGACCAGGAGTTGGCGGTCCGAAACCGTCTGCGCATCGGCGCAATCCGGGTGGAGATAGATTCGACCTGGATCCGGCTGCTCGGGCGGGGCGGTCTGTTCCAGTTCTATTTCCACTCCTGCGAAGCGCAATCCCTGGACGGCTTCGGCAAAGGCTTCCCGGGCGTCCACGTGTTCTTCCACCACCCCGAGAATGCCCTCCTCGGCCTCAAACAAGCGGGACTGGCTGTCGATTTCCTCCAGCAGTTGCCGCGAGGCATAGCCCAGGGCGAATACCCCGCCACGAATTTCGTTGCCCATGTCCCGGCTGATGCGCACATACATGCGGTTGATGGCCTCGGCCCGTCGGCGCACGTCGCCAAGCACCTTGCGCCGGATGGATTCCAGTCGCAGTTCATGGCTGATGTCCATGATGCTGAAGATGACAAAGGAAGAGCCGTTGACTTCCAGGGGTTGGGCAAAGACCTGGAAGTCCAGGCAGGATTGGTGTTCGTCCCGGCGCATCAGTCGGCAGATCTGTACGGAATGTTCTCCTTCCAGGCTGCGCAAAATGGCGCGGGCGGCCCCGCAAAAGCGGCAGAACCTTGTGGTGCCGCAACCGCCGGGATTGATATTCGCATAGGCGCACCCCAGCGCTTCACCCGGGCGGCGTCCAAGGGGCAGCACCTGCTCATGTTCGCAGCTAAAGGCTTCGAATTTATCGTTGCAATACACGATCTGGCGTTTGTCGTTGACCACTACGATGGGCAGTGGCAGACCGTTGATGAACCGTTCCGGGGTTTCCCGGGCGATCATCTCGGCTTGCTTTTCAACGATACGTTGCGATTCGCGTTCAGCAGGCGCGAAATCCGTGTTCAGTTCGTTTGTTGCCACACCGTACCTCCTAAGAGTGAATCACACGGATACCGTTCAATACATATTGAACCATCATCCTTTAATTTTGCATGTTCGCAAAGGAATGGCAAGCCGTGCATGGACTCGGAACCGGCTTTGGCATATCCTGCTTGCATGCATTCCCTGCGTCTGTTCAACCGGGTGGTCAACATGGCCCTGGAGGCGGTCTGGGCCGCAAAATTGCGTTCCCTGTTCGTGATTCTGGGCGTGGCCTTCGGTATTTCCTCCCTGACGCTCATTGTCACGTCCGTGGACGGCGCCAATCGCATGGCTCATGAAATGGTGGAAATGTTTGGGCCGGACGCGGCGTTTGTGCTGGGCGGCAACATCAAGAAGCGGGCCGTGGGCATGCGGCGGCTGACCCTTTCCTGGGAGGATGCGCGGCGCATCCGTCAATCCCTGCCGGGCGCGTATCTGGTGGTCCCCATGCGCGGCAAGAGCGATCTCACGGTCAAGCATCGCAACCGCAATTTCAGCGGGGTGCAGGGCGTGGGAGCTACGGCCAATTATGCGGACTCCTGGAATTGGCCCCTGGCCGAAGGCCGCGATCTCACGGACGAGGACGTGCGCCGCGCCGCCAAGGTCTGCCTGCTCGGTTCCCAGCCTGCCAGGGAGCTGTTCGGGGAGGAATCCCCGGTGGGCAAGGTCATTTTCGTGAATAACATCCCGGTGCAGGTGGTGGGGCTGCTGTCGCATCGGGGCATGGCCTCGGGTGGCGGCCGCGACCTGGACAACCGTCTGATCATGCCGCTCTCCACCCTGACCGTGCGTTTTAATCTGGATCGAAAATATTTTCGGGCCTTGCGCGTCAAATTCCTGCAGCCGGAATACATGAAGGCGCACACCGAGAACCTGCGCTCCCTGTTGCGGGACGCCCACAACCTCCGGCCCGGGGAAGACGACGATTTCACAATTCTCACGGCGGACGAAGTGCTCAAGTTCGTGGCCATGTTCAAGGGCGGATTGCTTGCCTTTCTGGGCATAACAGCGGGTATTGCCGTGTTGGTGGGCGGGTTCGTACTCGTGAATCTCTTCACCTTGTCCGTGAGCGAGCGGAGCGAGGAAATCGGGTTGAAAAAGGCTATGGGCGCGCGCTCCTCGGCCGTGTTGGTTCAGTTTCTTGTGGAGTCCGTGGTCCTGACCCTCACCGGCGGGGTGCTGGGGCTGTTTTTGGGACTAGGCCTGGGGCAGTTGCTGACCGGGCTGGGTATCTTGACCATTCAATTTTCCTGGAAGGTCTTTTTTCTTTCCCTGCTCAGCGCCCTGGCCATCGGCGTGATCTTTGGCCTCAAGCCAGCGCGTCAGGCCGCTGGACTGGATCCCATCCAGGCGCTTCGCGGCAATGAGGAGTAGCGTGACCGGGAATGGCCGCACACGATTGCGGGGCAGTCGTCTCCAGACGCCTGCCCCGCGGGGTGATCCGCCGCCGCAACGTGCCGCTCGCTGCCGCCTTGGTCCTGGGAATTGTTCGTTCAATGGCGCACCGATGCGCCGCCGGTTTAATACCTGCCGAATTCGTCGTCATCCAGGGAGATGATCTCCTCCGGGGAGGCGGCGTCCCACGCACCGCGGGCCGCATTCCTGGTTGCTTTGCCCTTGGCCGGGGCGGTACCCACCTCTGGTTCGGAAGTCTGCTTCGGCGGTGTGGGGGCGTTTGATTCGTTCTTCTTTTCGGTCGATTGTGAATCCTGACTGCCAGGAAGCGGAGCCGCTGGTGTACGGCGAACCGCATAGGTGCGGGCCGGGGATGCGCTCGGGCGGTCTGATCCGGCGGCAGCATTGCGGTCGCGAACCTGGAAACGGGCCAGCAATTGCCGCAGTTGCGAGGTTTGGGCTGAAAGCTGCTGGGCCGAGGATGCGGTCTCTTCAGCGTTGGCCGTGTTGCGCTGGGTTACGTCGTCGATCTGCGAAAGCCCTTCGGAAACCTGTTGGACGCCCTGGGCCTGACCATCGGAATCCCGGGCGATTTCCGCCACCAGTTCCGCCACGTCCGCAGCCTTTTCCACGATCATATGCAATGATTCCGATGTTTGGCGAACCATGGCGTCACCATCCGAGGCACGCTGTACCGACCCTTCGATGAGTTCGGCAGTCTCCTGCGCTGCTGTGGCACTGCGCGACGCCAGGTTGCGCACCTCCTCGGCCACCACCGCGAATCCCTTGCCGTGTTTGCCTGCCCGAGCCGCTTCCACGGCGGCGTTTAGTGCCAGCAGGTTGGTCTGGAAGGCGATTTCATCAATGACCTTAATGATTTTGCCAATGGCCTGGCTGGATTCATTGATGCGCTGCATGGCCTCCACCATCTGGTCCATCTGTTCGCCGCCTTTTTCTGCGGCAAGGCGCGCATCATCTGCCAGGGTGTTGGCTTTGGTGGCCTTTTGTGCGCTGGAGCCGACCGTGGAGCCGATTTCCGCCATGGAGCTGCTGATTTCCTGGATGGAAGCGGCCTGCTCCGTAGCACCTTCGGAAAGGGACTGGCTGGATTCCGAAACCTGCCCCGCGCCCTCGTCCATTTGTTCGGTGGCTTGGCGCACCTGCCCGATGAGGGTGTTTAGCTCGTTGGTCATGCGTTGCAGGGCCATGCCGAGCGTATCCTTGTCCGAAGCCACCTGCACCGAGGCCGTGAGATCGCCTGCCGCGATTCGTCCCGCAAGGCGCGCCTTGTCTTCAAGGTTGTTCGTCATGTCGTTGAGCGCGTCTGCCAGTTGCCCCAACTCATTGCGTTGCGGAAAGTCCACGCGCTGGGTGAGATCCCCGTCGCGGACCGCGTCGGCCATGGTTACGGCCCGTCGCAGCCGGATCACGATGGCCCGCACCACCAGATGGACCAGCACGAGAAATGCAATGACCCCCAGCACAAAGGGGAGGAGAATGGCCCAGCGAAGCGCGGAGGTCTGGGCGTTTACGTCGTCCACGTAGATGCCGCTGCCCACGATCCAGCCCCAGGGCTTGTAGAGACGCACAAAGGATACCTTGGGTTGAGGGCGTTCACTTCCGGGCTTGGGCCATTCATAGGTGACGAATCCCTGCCCCTTGGCCCGGGCCACGTCGGCCATTTCCACGAACAGGCGCTTGCCGTTCGGGTCTTTGGAGGAGGAGATATCCTGGCCTTCCAGTTCCGGCTTGAAAGGGTGCATGACCATGCGCGGTTCCAGGTCATTGATCCAGAAATACTGGTCCCCCTGGTAGCGCATGTCCCGCACGTCCTCTAGGGCGCGCTGTCGGGCCTGTTCGCCGGTCAGTTGTCCTTCGGCCTCCAAGCGGCCGTAGTGGTTGAGCACGGACCAGGCCACGTCCACGTGGCTTTGCACGGCGTGTTGTTTTTCGCTCATGAGCGTGCGCTCGAATAGCGGGAGGTAGTACAGCAGCATCCCGGCCAGAATCAATATTGAGAACCCGCTGAACAGGCTCATGATTTTAGTGAAAATGCTCCAGTCCCGGTAGGCTTTGATGCGCATTGCGTCCCCCTTGGATGCGGCTTGGCCATGGCCGACAAGAGTATACGGTAGGGACAATAGCACATTTGCGCCAAAAAAAAAGCGGGCTTCCCGGGCAGGAAACGCGCTATTCACCGCATGCGCCTTTTTTGTTATATTTCCCCTTCGCCACGGGGTGCAGGAGGCATTATCGTGGATGGGGCATGCGCCTATTTTGCGTTTTTCCCGCAACGGCTTCCGGGCCAGGATCAAATCGGAACGCCACCCGGGCATTGCTGCCGATCCGATTTTTTCGTTCCTCCCACCAATTCGACGAGGTATTGTTCCCATGCGTCTGCTTACGGTTCACGGTAAATCACCCTTGGAAAGAATCATCCGCATGCTCGCCTTGCTGCTGGTGGTTCTGGTGGTGGGCTGGGCTTTTTGGAAAAATAATCAGAACATGCTTGAACGCGTGTATGCGGACAATCCGTATTGGGACGAGACCGGATTGGTTCAGGCGCCCATGCGGGCTTATGCCAAGGACTTCATCCGTACCATGGGGGAACAGTTCGGCGTGCGCGTCAAGCTGCGCATCCGTCGTACTACGCCGGACCGACCCAAGCCGGAAAACGGACGGCTTTTCCTGGGCGTGGTCCCGAGCGATCGCGCCGTGGTGTTTGTGCCTCCCGCGGACTGGCCCGGAGAAAAAGCTGCGGAATTGCAAGACTACCTGGAACAAAAACATTTTGCGCGGCATTGGGACGCTGATTGGCAGCTCGGGCTGAAGTCCGCGCTCGTGCTCATCTGGAACCAGCAGCGGGACAGAAACGCCAGCCTGGAGCAGGCGATGCACGAAGACGCCGTGCTGCTTGATGAAACCGGCACCCTGTCTCAGGAGGACCGTGCCTTTGTGCAGCGTTTTGCCTCGGCGCTGGAACGCGATTTTGCACAAAAGGCCGTAATTCGCATTTTCCGGGGAAATATCATCGTTCCGGACCTGGACAACCAGACCATGTTTCTGGGAATCTCCCCGACCCGCAATCAGGCTGTGGTCAGCTTCCCGCCCATTATGCGCCGCGCCCTGGGCAAGGGATTCGACCGCACCCTGACGCGGGAGCACTTTCCCGAAACATTCGGGGACGGGGACTGGTCCCGTGGATTGAAAACCGCCCTGATACACACCTGGCAACAATTGGCCGGAGAGGAGTTCAAGTGAGCGAAGTGACAATTTATACGGACGGCTCCTGCCTGGGAAATCCCGGTCCTGGAGGCTGGGCCGCGGTACTGCTCTGCGGCGAAACCCGCAAGGAGCTGGCAGGCGGATACGCCGGGACCACCAACAATCGCATGGAGCTGCGCGCCGTGATTGAGGCGCTTTCCGCCCTGACGCGCCCTTGCAGCGTGACCCTGCATACGGACTCCCAATACGTGCGCAACGCGCTGACCAAGGGCTGGCTGGACGGCTGGCAGAAAAACGGCTGGAAAACCGCGGCAAAAAAACCAGTCAAAAATCAGGATCTTTGGCAAAAACTGCTCCCCCTGACCCAGCAGCACCAGGTGGATTTTCGATGGGTGCGCGGCCATGCCGGGGATCCGGAAAATGAGCGCTGCGACGTGCTCGCCCGGACCGAAGCCGGCAAGCCCGGTCTGCCCAAGGATACCCCATCCTGAAGCCCGCTCTTGGCACCGGTCGTAGATCATGGCACAATCGGGGAGCAAACACTCCCCGATTTGTTTTTCGGATACGATCATGACCGATGAATCAACCGGCCGGAATATGGATTCAACACCCATTCACGCCCCCTCGGACGTGGTGGACGCCCTGCGCGACCATATGCTCTTCACCGATGCACAAGGACGCGTAATCCACGCAAATTCCAAGGCGCAACGATTCTATGGCAACAGGGTGCACCGTGGGCGGCCCTTTTGGGAAGTCCTGGGGCTGACTCCAAACAACCATGCCGATCAATCGCCCGGGCTGCAAAGCGTGCTCAAACGCTGGCCCCCGGATCGCGTACACGAAATTCGCGCCCCCAAGGGCGATACCTCCTGGTCTCTTCGCATTGTGCGCCTGCCCGAGGCGTGCGGTGCCAAAGGGTTCGTGGTCATGGCCACGGACAACCGGCCCATCGTGGAGCTGCATGAACGCGTTCAGGAGCGCGTGGGCGAAAGCGTGGCCTTGTTGGACTACTCCGTGCGATTGTTCAACACACTCTTTGATACCGCGCTGGACGCCATGTTCCTGCTGGACGAAGAGCGGCTTATCCGCACGGTCAACCCCCGGGCATCACGTCTGTTCGATCCGGAACAACAGGGCTTAACCGGACGGGACATGGTGGAATTGCTCGCCCCCGAACAACGCAACCCCTTCAGTGCGGCCCTTGCCACCCTGGACGACGGAGAGACCTGGAACACACGGCTCACCGCCCTGGGCGGCCAAGGCCTGGACCTGCCCGTGCGGGCCGTGTTGCGGCGTATTGATCTGGATCAGCATTGCCTCTACCACCTCAGCCTGCGCGACCTGACCAACCGAACACGCCTGGAACGCGGCCTGGAGCGCAAAAGCCGGGAAGTGGAAGGCATGAATCTGGCCCTGCAAAATGTGGTGCGCTCCGCGGATGAAGCCCGCAATGAAGCCCGTAAGGAACTCGTCGATGACCTGCGGCGCGATCTGTTGCCCGCTATCCGGCGTATGGCCCGGGAGCCGGACGCCCAGCGGCGTGTCGGATATCTGGAAATGGTGCGGGAACGGCTGGACGGACTCTATTGCGGCGATGGCGAAGAATTGTCCCCGTTGCTGCTGCGCCTGACGCCCCGTGAACTGGAGGTCTGCCGACTCATCCGAACAGGGCGCGGGGGCAAGGAAATTGCCGAACTGCTCAACGCTTCGTTTGAGACGATTCAAACGCACCGCAAAAATATTCGGCGGAAGTTGGGTCTCAAAGGGCGTCGAGTGGCCCTGGCATCGTTTCTACAGGGATTGCCGGGATTGGAGTAAGGCGCGGCCGTTCGGGCTGTCTGTGGGGCTGAAAGGCATGCCTCCGGCGGCCAGGAGGCCCGCGGCCCCCTGGACCCCCATTTACCGGTCTCGCGCTGCGCGCGGCCGGGGGCGTGCGGTGGGATGGAGTCCGGGGAGTGGCAAGGCGGAGCAGCGCGGCGGCGTGTCGTTCTGTTGCCGCGATTTCCGGGATGGCTGCGCCCTCCCGAAACTCGCGGCAACGGTGCGCCCC